>JAJZQE010000016.1 GCA_021847685.1 bacterium
GTATTCGCTAATCAAGCTATTAGCCAGTTGGCCGCTGGTAATTTTAATCATGTAATCGTTGTTGCTAATGCCGTCGTTATAAAGATTAACACCACCAAACGAATAAACGGTATCGTCGACGATACACCATTTGATATGAGTTCGCCCGCTAACAAGGGTAGCGTGAGTTCGTCCAAGCCAAGTAAATTTGACGCCACTTTTGATAAGGCTTTTTCTCATTAAAGCCATTTTACGTGATGATTTTGATCGGTATCTGCCGGGCATAATAATGCCCCCAAGCTCCAGATAAGTAAAAATATCGGCAGCGACTTCAACCTCAACACCTCGACTGGCCGCAGTACATAAGGCCTCGACGATGACATCGGTTGAGTCGTCGCTACCAATCACCATGGTAATCAGTGAAACCCGTTTTTTGGCGTTGCGAATATGATCAGTGGCATCACTAATATAATCGGTTGGTAAAAGCAGGCTGGATTGTACGGGCATATTACTATCATTATATCCTGCCTGGCTAAAAACTGGTAAACTAAAGCTATAGTAAGACAAAGGAGAATGCCCACATGGCAGATTTTAACCAGATTTTGACACCAGGCGATGTCGATAGCGGTATTATTAATGTAGTAATCGAGATTCCGCAAGGCAGTAATCATAAAATTGAGTGGGACCGTGAACGAGCCGCTTTTAAGTTAGACCGAGTTGAGCCGATTATTTTTGCTAAACCAACTAACTATGGTTTTATTCCTCAGACAATTGACGAAGACGGCGATGAGCTTGACGCGCTTGTTATTACCAACCAACCGCTTAGTACTGGTATTTTTTTAAAGGCAAAAGTTATTGGTGTTTTGAAATTTGTCGATGACGGGGAAGTTGATGATAAGGTCGTCGTCGTGCCCGCCGATGACCGCCAGACTGGCGACGCTATTAATAGCCTTGATGACTTAAATGCACAACTTAAAAACCAAATCGAGCACCACTTTAATCACTACAAGGACCTTAAAAAACCAGGTTCAACTGTTGTTAAAGGCTGGGGCGATGTTAACGAGGCTAAGGCGATTATTCGGGCTTCAATCGATCGTTGGAATAACCGCTAAGATTATTTACGGTTTCATCATAGCGACGACGGCATAGCGACCGTCGTCGTTTTGTCTGCCAGCTAAAAATTCACTATGTGAATAATAGCGTGGGTCGGTGCTGGTGTCGGCGGGATTGTCGTTAATGTTGGCGTCTAATATGCCGACGCTTCGAAATTGTTCAAAGACGACGTCTTTCATTGAGCGGTTGTTAAATGCAAATAATGGGTAGTGCTGCTGACCAGGCGCGCCGGTCATCCAAATTGATATATCGGCTGGATTTGCTTCATAGCGCTGAACTAAATATTCAATTGAGGCGCTGGCGCCAAATTGTTCAAGGCTGTGCCTACCGATATGTGACAACATTAAAATATTTTGTTTTTTATCAAAAATTGCCGCACCGATGCAGTCGGCCAGAGGCAAAAATAAAGCTTGGCCGGGTAATTTGGTAATCAAGGCGTCGGCAGGTTGGCCGTCACCATTAAACATACCGTCGCCTAGACTTGTGTTATCGACTTCACGGTAGCGACAATAATCATTGCCGCCATAAGTGACGATTACTCGGGTTGAATTTTGTGGCGTAATGTCATATTTGGCTAAAAATGCTTGACGATTATTTAAGACCTCGGCCTTATTAGACTGATCTTGGCTTATCGCCATATTGCCGTCTTTAGTGGTGGAAATTCCAAAAATAAGTTGCATTATTTTGATTTTCGACGCGATGTTTTTTGTCTAATAATATGAGCGGCACTACTTATGGTTCTAATTATGCCCAGCTCTTTTAACTGCGAGCGTAGCTTTTGTTTTGCATGAGTCGTTTTGACTAGTTCAAGCCAATCCTGTTTTGGCGACGATATTTTGCGAGTTACTACCTCGACAACGTCGCCGTTACTTAACGGTTTGTCAAAAGGATGAATCTTGCCGTTAACTCGAAAACTGTAGGTGTGTTTGGCGATGTCGCTGTGAACCATATAGGCAAAATCAAGCGGTAGGGCGCCTTCGGGTAGATTATAGATGTCACCCTTTGGCGAATAGACAAATATACGGTTGCCAAAAATATCGATGTTGAGCTGCTCGGTCGAGATCTCTTCGTTATTGCGTAAACGCGTCGCAATATCCTGGAGCTGCGTAATCCATTGCATCTGTGCTGGTAGGGTTGAGGCTCGCTTCTTTTTGATATAATCATTGGTGCTTTTTTGCTCGTGATAATGAAAGCCAGCCGCCAAGCCACGCTCGGCAAATTCGTGCATCGTATAAGTCCTAATTTGAAACTCGACAATTTGCTTGGTGGGCGTGATGACGGTTGTATGTAAACTTTGGTAGCCGTTTGGCTTTGGTACGGCAATGTAATCCTTGATACGAGTAATCATTGGCTGGTACATAGTGTGCAGCAAGCCAAGGACGCGATAACAATCCTCCTTGGTCTCGACAATTATCCGAAGTGCCATTAAGTCATAGATATCGTCGATGTTGCCATCAACTTTTTTAAGCTTCTGGTACAGGCTATAGATACTTTTGACACGACCATTGATTTCGGATTTAACTTTGTGTTTTTCAAGTTCAGCCGAGACCTCAGTCCGCACGATACCGAGTTTGCGGGTACTTTTGCCCAGTCGTTTCTTCATAATGTTTTTCAGACGGTTATATTCGGTCGGGTCTAAAAAGCTAAAGGCTAACTCTTCGATTTGGACACGGACACGACCCATTCCTAGCCGATCGGCAATCGGCGCAAAGACTTCCAGTGATTCACGGGCAATTTTAACCTGCTTATCGTGCGGCATGTACTGCAAGGTTGATAAGTTGTGTAGGCGGTCGGCAAGTTTGATAATAATGACGCGCACGTCTTGGCCGACGGCAATGAGTAGCTTTGATAGGTTGTCCTTGGTCTGTGGCAAATAGTTGGCCAAATCTTGCATACCCGAACGCGCCTTCGAAACCTTCGTGACGCCGTCAACTAAAAAGGCGACACCGTGGCCAAACAGTGACTCAATCTCATCTAGGGTTGCTTCGGTATCCTCGACAGTATCGTGTAGCACGCCAGCTAGGACGCTATCGATATCCATGCCCCACTGAATCAACAAGTCGGCGACAGCTAATGGGTGCGAGATGTAGGGGTCGCCACTTTTGCGTTTTTGGCCATTGTGCGCTTTGGTCGCGAAATCAATCGCATGCTCAAGTTCAAGTAATTGATCCTCCTCGTAATAAGGGTGGGCATTCTCGAGTAGCTCTTTTTTACGCATTGTACTACTTAGTATACGATAAATTTTGTCCAATTTCTGCCAGTCGTATATACTATAAAAGATATAACGGTAATGCTTACAAGGAGCTGACTGAATGAGCCGAACGAAAATTGGAATCAATGGTTTTGGGCGAATTGGGCGTAATGCCTTCAAGATTGCGTTTGAACGGAGTGACATCGAAATTGCTGCGATTAATGACCTGACGGATACAAAAACTTTAGCTTACCTGTTAAAACATGACAGCAATTATGGCCTTTATGGGCACGACGTCAGCTTTGACGATGACGGCATTATCGTGAACGGCGCGCACGTGCGAGTTTGTGCTGAAAAAGACCCATCGGCTTTACCATGGGGTGAGCTGGGTGTCGAAGTTGTAATTGAGTCAACCGGTCGTTTTACTAAAAAAGAGGATGCCCAGATGCACATCAGGGCGGGTGCAAAGCGCGTCGTGATCAGTGGTCCAAGTAAGAGTGAAGATGTTGATACGATTGTTTATGGCGCCAATGATGACGCCATCGAAGGTTCGACTGATGTTATTAGTAACGCCAGCTGTACGACTAACTCGCTTGGCGCTGTGATGGCAATCTTGGATGCTGAGTTTGGGGTCGAGAAGTCGCTGCTGACGACGGTTCATAGCTACACTGCCAGCCAGGCGCTGCAAGATGCGCCCAACAAAGATTTGCGCGAAGGTCGCAATGCTGCCGAAAATATTGTTCCCACGACAACCGGGGCAGCGATAGCCGTCACAAAAACTTTGCCGCAGCTGGTTGGTAAGTTTGACGGCTTAAGTATTCGTGTCCCAACGCCAGTCGTCTCGATTAGTGATATCACGGTTTTGCTAGGTCGCGATACTACCGTTGAAGAAATTAATGAAGTCTTTAAAAAAGCCGCCGCAGAGCCGTTTTACCAAGGTATTTTAGGTGTGAGCGAGGAGCCACTGGTCAGCCGTGATTATATCGGCAATAGTCATTCTGGCATCGTCGATTTACCACTGACCAAGGTTGTTGGCGGTAATTTAGCTAAAATCATGGTTTGGTACGACAACGAATGGGGTTATAGCAACCGCCTTGTCGAATTAGTGGCTGATCTTGGTAAGACGCTTAATCGTTAATATTTAGGTATTAAAAAAGCCCCGATGGGCTGCATGATCTCTGTAGTAAGGTTGTTGAGTGGGGAGGGGGCGAACCCCCTCCCCTGCACCTCAGCTGCGACTTTCCGAAGCCACCTTCCGTTTTGGGGAAAGGTTTGGGAAAGCGCTTACTAGCAGCATGACCACCCAGATGATGGGCGCCGTGATTGAGCCCAACATGGCCCAGAACACAGTCGTCACACCTACGGGTGTGTGCTGCAGGATGGCCCATACTGTGACCATCGCAATCAGCAGCGAGATTCCACTGGCGAAGCTGAAGGCCAGGCCGGCGGACGTATGCCCTAGGCGGAATGCTGCCATTGCTGCGATCAAGATCAGGACTGCCACGACGGCAATTCCGATGACGCCCTGGGTTGAGAGGTGAAACGGTCCATATGTGTGAATCATGGTCGAGTCCATTCTGAGGTGCGCTTCCGCACCTCAATCGTTGTTTGTTCGAAAGGTGGGACGTACTACAAATATAGCACATTTAAGCACAATTGTCAATGTCGGCACTTTTTTGCGCAAATTTTCGATATCGCTTATACTTAAACCATGAAGATATATCTAGGCAGCGACCATCGGGGCTTTCACTTAAAACAACAAGTTTTTGCATACTTGGCAAAACACGGCTATGAGGTTGAGGATGTTGGTGACAATGTGCTGGACCCCAACGACGATTTTCCAGAATTTGCTCAGGCAGCGGCTTTAAAAGTACTGGGTAGTGACGATAAAGACCCACGGGCTATTTTGTTATGTGGCGGCGGTCAAGGTATGGCGATGGCGGCTAATCGGTTTCACGGTATCAGGGCCAGCGTCATTTGGGATGCTTATGAGGCCAAGATGACCAGAAATGACAACGACAGTAATGTTTTATGTTTGCCCGCTCGGGTACTGGAAGAGGATGATAAAGCTTGGCAGGGTATCCTTGAAACCTGGCTATCAACGCCATTTGCAACGGCTGCTCGTTTTAAGAGGCGCAACGCCCAGATTGACGAATTGTAATGAGCGTTATTGCACCTTGTATTACGGTCGAGACACCGGAAGACTACAAAGCGACCGTTGAGCGAATTCACCCTTTTGCGCAACGGGTCCATATTGATATTAGTGATGGCGAATTTTCGCCGGTCTTTTTACTGAGCGAATCGCAGATTTGGTGGCCGAAAGAATGGCAGGTTGATATCCATGCTATGGTGGCGCGACCAGCCGAACACGTGCAAGCTCTGATTAAGCTCAAGCCTAGTCTGATTACCTTCCATGTCGAGACGGGGATTAATTTGTTGCCTTTGATGGCGCAGATTAAACAAGCAGGTATCAAGGCTGGTGTTGCTTTGCTAAAACCGACCGTGCCTTCAACTGTTGCCGATGTTATTAAAGCCGCCGATCATGTTATGGTCTTTAGTGGCGATTTGGGGCATTATGGCGGCACCGCTAGCCTGATGCAGCTTGAAAAAGTCCGATTAATTAAAGCAATTAACCCTGGGGTCGAAATTGGTTGGGACGGCGGTGTTAGTGTCGATAACGCCTACACGTTAACTCAAGGCGGTGTTGATGTCTTAAATAGCGGTGGCGCGCTTGCAAAAGCAGCCGATCCTGCTCTTGCTTATGCTACACTTGTAAAAGAGATAAATAAACACGGAGTTATCTAAATGAGTGGGCAGTTGACAATTCGGCAACTAGAGCAAAAGGCCAATGATATTCGCGAGGATATTATTCGGATGCTGGAGGCTGCTAGGAGTGGTCACAGCGCTGGTCCACTTGGACTGGCTGATATTTTTGCAGCTTTATATTTCAATATCCTCAACATTGATCCCAAAAATCCCGAATGGCCCGAGCGCGATATTTTGTTTTTAAGCAATGGTCACACTATACCGGTTCAGTACGCCGCCATGGCCGAAGCTGGTTATTTTGATAAAGACGAACTTTTGACACTGCGCAAGCTTGGTAGTCGTTTGCAAGGTCACCCCGAGCGTGAGCGGCTTCCCGGTCTTGAAAGTACCAGTGGCCCACTGGGTAGCGGCTTGTCGCAAGCCTCTGGCTATGCCTACGCAATGCAGTACATGGATAATATCAAGCATCGCTTTGTGTATGTTGTCATGGGCGATGGCGAACTTGACGAAGGCAATATATGGGAAGCGGCTATGTTTGCTGGTAAGTATAAATTATCGCAAATTATCGCCATTGTTGATCGTAACAATATTCAGATCGATGGTAGTACTGAGGATGTTATGCCACTTGAGGATTTGCGCGAAAAATGGGAATCGTTCGGTTGGCACGTACTTGAAATCGATGGCCATAATATTGAAAGCGTGATTGATGCCGCCAGTATGGCCCGCGCGATTACAAATCGTCCAAGTGTCATTATTGCGCATACCATTCCTGGTAAGGGCGTCGATTTTATGGAGTATGACTATAAATGGCACGGTGTGGCGCCAAACAGCGACCAGGCTAAAGAGGCACTGAAAAAGCTGCGTACGCTTGATGGCAAAATTACCTTTGAAGGAGCTGGCGTAGAATGAGCTATCCACTACAACCCGATGTCTTTAACGACGATGTCAAACTCGAGCCAATTCGAGCCGGTTTTGGTCGTGGCTTAAAAGCGGCAGGTGCGGCTAATGACAAAATCGTGGCGCTTTGCGCTGATCTGACCGAAAGCACCCAAATGCATCTTTTCCGAAATGAATTTCCGTCGCGTTTTGTTGAAGTTGGTATTGCCGAGCAAAACCTTGTTGCTGTCGCTGCTGGCCTTGCGCGCGCTGGTAAAATTCCGTTTGCCAGTAGCTATGCGGCCTTTAGCCCAGGACGTAACTGGGAGCAGATTAAAACAACCGCTGCAATTAATAATCAACCGGTTAAAATTATTGGTAGTCACGCTGGTGTGAGTGTCGGTCCAGACGGTGCGACTCATCAAATGCTAGAGGATATTGCTTTGATGCGTGTTATGCCAAACATGGTTGTGATTGCACCTGGTGACAGCATCGAGGCCGAAAAGGCGACACGAGCAATTGCTGAAAACGGCAAACCAAGCTATTTGCGTCTGGCTCGTGAAAAGTCGCCAATCTTTAGCACTGATGAGTCACCATTTGAAATTGGCCAGGCGTATATATTGTGCGATGGTCACGATGTCAGCCTAATGGGTACTGGTGCCATGAGCTATCAATTACTTAAGTCCGCTCATTTATTAGAGTCGGTTGGTATTAACGCCGAAGTCGTTCACGTGCCAACAATTAAACCACTGGACGATGCCACAATCTTGGACAGCGCTCGTCGTTGCGGTCGGGTTATTACGGCCGAAGAAGCCCAGATTAAGGGTGGTTTTGGCGGCGCGATTGCTGAACTTTTGTCTGAAAAAATGCCAACGCCGCTGAAGCGAATCGGTATGCAGGATCGCTATGGTGAAAGTGGCGAGCCAAATGAACTGCTGGATTACTTTGGTCTGACAGCTGAAAAAATGGTTGACGTAATTACCGATTTTGTACATAACACACCAAAGTATCACCAAGAATATTAAAGGGGGCATTCATGGGACTGACGATTAACCAAATTAGAGACAATACAACCCGAGCAAGGCATCTAATGCAACGTAGCCGCGCGCAGGGCTTTGCGGTTGGTGCGTTTAATATTGACAACCAAGAGACCTTAATCGCTATCGCCCAGGCAGCTCAAAAACTGAGTGCGCCGGTTTTGGTTGAGGTTAGTGATGGTGAAGTCAAGGCGATCGGTTTGGACAATATTCGTGACATGGTTGATAACTATCGTTTGCAGTATGGCATCGAAATGTATATTAACTTGGATCACAGTCCAACAGTTGAAGATTGCAAACGAGCGATTGATGTCGGTTTTGAGTTTATTCATATTGATATTTCGCAGGCAAACCATGATGCGACCACTGAGGATATAATCGCCAAAACCAAGGAAGTCGTCGAATATGCTCGCTTTACTGGTGCTTTGGTCGAAAGTGAACCGCATTATTTTGGTGGCTCTTCAAATCTTCATACCGAGACGATTGACTATGAAGAAGTCAAGAAAACCTTCAGCACGCCCGAAGGCGCTAAGGCGTTCGTTGAGGCGACTGGTATTGATACGTTTGCAGCGGCCGTTGGTAATTTGCACGGAAAGTATCCCGTTCCAAAACAACTCGATCTTGAATTGTTGCAGAAAATTCGAAATTCGATTGATTGTCAGATTAGCTTGCATGGTGGTAGCGACACACCGCTTCATTATTTTGAAGAAGCGGCCAAAATTGGCGTTAGTAAAATTAATATTAACAGCGATATGCGCTTTGCCTTCCGTAAAGAGCTTGAAAAAGTTTTGGCCGAAAATCCTGACGAATACGCCGTTGTTAAACTAATGCCACAGGTCTACGCGGCTGTTCAGGCAGTTGTCGAAGAAAAAATCCAGGCGTTTGGTAGCGCTAATCGGGCGGTGATGTAACATGGCAATACCGGTCATTGTTACAATCGGCAAAGCGACTCAAGATGTCTTTTTGCTAAGTACGAAATCTTTTGTGCCACAAATTCACAAAGGTGTTTTGTATGAGCAATTGCCACTTGGACAAAAACTTGATTTGGACGATGTCGTCTTTACGACTGGTGGTAATGTGACGAATGCCGCTGTTACTTTTGCGCGGCAAGGACTCCATAGCCAATACGTTTGGGCAATCGGTACTGATGTGGCTAGTCGGACAATTTTGAATGATTTGGATAGCGAAGGGGTTGATACAAGCGGTGTCGTTCAGGATGAGTCGTACCGATCGAGTTATTCGGTTATATTGCTAGCAAGTAGTGGCGAACGGACAATTTTGAATTATCACGGGACTAAACTGCAAAGTGACGGCAGTATGCTTGATTTATCAGTGCTGAAAAAAGCCGATTGGGTCTATTTATCGGCGCTTGGCGACATGGAGCTTTTAGAGTTGATTATAAGTCGTTGTGTTGATCACGGTATTAAAGTGATGCTTAATCCGGCCAGTTCGGAACTGGGCGAAATCGATAAGTTAAAAACTTTGCTTGAAGATGTCGAAGTTTTAATCGTCAATAAAGAAGAGGCCCAGCAAATTGTTGAAGGCCAGACGATTGAAGAACTAGCGCGACACGCTACAAATTATTGTCCAGTCGCGATTGTGTCAGATGGTCCGAAGGGCGCCGTTGTGACCGATAAAAAGACGATGATTACGGTTGGTATGTACGAAGATGTGCCAGTTGTTGATCGCACCGGTGGAGGTGACGCTTTTGGATCGGGCTTTTTAAGCTACTATTCGCAAGGTAAGTCACTTAAGGAATCGATTATTTTTGCAAGTGCTAACTCAACCTCAGTCGTCGGCCAGATCGGCGCTAAGGCTGGTATTTTACATCGCGGCGCAATTCTACACGATATGCCACTAAAAGAGGAAGATTTTTAAAAAATGGCAAAGTTTTTACAACAACTTTTAAACATCGATGAGCCAATGTTTAGTGTTGGTATGAGTCAGCTTGAGAAAACAACAGGTCATGGCGGTGTCGATACGCGCTTGATTGCTGATATTACACATAGAGCCCACGCGGTTATGCGTAAATTGGGGCTTGATCCGGCAGATACGACTGGTCGTGAGCTTTACTTAGCGTTAATTAGTTGCGTGAAACGTGGTACCTTTGAATCTTTACTAGCCGATGCCGATTTTGTTATGCTTGCCTTTGAGGATGGTCCAGTGTCATTTAATCTAATTGATGTCATCGAGAACTCGCATCACGAACTAGGCTATGACAAAAGAATTGTGAGCCACGGTCAACGTAGCTTAAGGGGCGAAATCGTCCAGCGGTATATTGATAATCCGCGGACGAATGAAGTTGTGGCTCGCGAAATTGCTTCCCATATCGGGCTAATGCCCGAATCCGATAGCTGGTATAACGACATTGAAAGTGGCCATCGGCTAAACGAATCAGGCTCGCCACGTATTTTGGCAATTGGCGATATCGTTACCGATGCCTTTATTGCTCTACGCGAAGATCAGGCCGAGGTTAGAACCGACGAGCACGGTATTAAGCGCCTAAGTATGGAGTTTGGCTCGAAACCACCTTATGATCACGTTGATATCATCCAGGCGGTTGGTAACAGCGCTAATGCGGCTGTGGCGTTATCCCGACTGGGCCTAAAGGCCGATTTGATGGCGTTTTTAGGCGACGATCAAGCGGGTAAGGATTCGTTACGTTACCTAGCCGAGCAGAAAGTTGGTACCGATTTAGTGTCGGTGCAGGCTGGTGAAAAGTCGAACTATCACTTTGCGCTGCGTTATGGGGCTGATCGAACTATCTTGATTAAATACGAAGACTATGACTATGCTTGGCGTGCGCCGCTAAATAAGCCGGACTGGATTTATCTCAGTATGATTAGCAAGTCCGCTTGGGGCCTGCACGAGGATTTATTAAAATACCTTGTCGAAAACCCCGACATCAAGCTAGCCTT
>JAJZQE010000017.1 GCA_021847685.1 bacterium
TTGAGCATACGGCGCTGCTATATAAACATTGCTTGTGTCATACGTATATGGTGCAATATTATCCAGGTATGTCGCCGTGTCAGAAGTAGCCGTAAACTCCGCCATCAGTGTTTTACCCATCAGATACGGATCGGACTGAGCTACCGATTGTATAGTTGTTGGTTTAATATATGGCGATGGTAAAAATGCCGCTAGCGCCAAAACTAAGACTATAAGTACACCACCGCGCACAAATAATACTTTGTGGTTTGCTGGTACGGTCTCAACAACCTTATCTTTCCTATAAGGCTTGGCAATACCAAGCACGCGGACTAACAGATAGTGAAAGAACAACAGCCCCAGAATAGTCAGCGGTACGACGATAATATGAATGCCGTAAATCTGGTTACTGTTCAGTGCATTTATTAGGTTACCGATGCCACTACCATTATAAAAGTCAGCCCCTTGCAAGCCGCGCCATTGTGAGGTGTAATCACCCCGCAGGACATAGCCAAATTCCGTTTCAGCTAAAACGATAAACATCATAATCACGCCTATCGCCCAGGTCAGACGCCGTGGCTTTTTGAAACCAGAAGTAAAGAAGACAATTATCAGGTGCAAGATAATAAATAGCACAAAGGCTTGTGTAGCCCACATATGAATACTGCGCATATATTGGCCGATGTTATTCGTAAGCCACCAAGTTGGTCCAAAAAAGACCATAACAATACCGGTTGCGATCAATATCATGAAGGCTATCATCGACAAAAAGCCAAGTGAGTAGAAGAACTTGTTGCCGTAACTCGGCACGTCCTTAATCATGATATTGCTTAGAGCTTTTACAAGGGGTCGTTTTACTGACATTTTTATTTATTACCCATAATGGTTGATTTACTTGTAATTATATAAGTGTTTTTAGGTTTTGAACATAGATATTGTTAGTGGTTATCTTGTACAGTAGTAAGCTTCATAAATCTTGGTAACGAGACTGGGTAGTTATTTATTCCAGGGGCGTTCCCTGGAATAAAAATAGTCACAAAATAACACTTAAGGAGGTCCGTCCTCTTGATCCCCTCTTGATCCCATCGACTAAAGCCTCCTCCGTTTGCTTATAAAAATATGTAAACACATTTTTATTTCGCTGCACTGCGCCGAACCAGTAACTATCACCAGGCAAGCTGGCGAGTTACCGGTCCAAATCAAACACAGGACAATGAAAAACGCCAGACCAAATGGTCTGACGATTTTCATGGCTCCGGCGACTGGACTCGAACCAGTAACCTCGAAGTTAACAGCTTCTTGCTCCACCATTGAGCTACGCCGGAATATTGACGGAACAAGGGCTATTATAACCTTACCCCCGTAGTATAGTCAACGCTATTGTATAGGCGGAGCTATCAATTTAACGATTAAGGTCGGCTAGTCGAGTTTTCATCGACAAGTGAGCATCATTTAGCCCAAGGACTTTTAAAGCACCGATAAGCACATATAACTCGTCTAGTGTTGTCTCATTTTTCATCTGTGCGTAGGTGTCAAACCGGACTGTAATGGCGTCAATTAGCCACTTTTCCTGACTTGGCGTAGCCGTCTTTCGCACTGGCGAATCGACATGCGTCGTCACAACAGTCAGCGACCGAGCCGAATTATCACTTTTACGTAAATATCCTTTGGTAATCAGGCCGTCGATATGAATCGCAACCGTCGAGACCGACTTATAACCAAGCGCCCGCATGATTTCGCGGTAACTTGGTCCATAGCCATAGCCTTGAATAAACCCGTCTACAAAGGTTAACAGCTCGCGTTGCCGTTTAGTCGATCGCATGTCGCTCATATTCGCCACCTCCAATAATAAATGCTGCTAGCCCCCACCAAACAATCGACACCGTGTCATCTACCCAAACCGGTAAAAACAGACCGATAATAGCCAACCCCAGACCGCTCGCAAACACGCCCAGCGCCAGCCAATTCGCCCGCAGTTGCCACAAACGATTCATTACGCCAATAAAAATCATCAAAAAGAGAACAAGCCCTAGCCAACCAACTTCGTGAGCCACAAATAAATACTGGTTTTCAATAATTAACGGCGCATTGGTCGTTAGCGAAGCCGAACCGGTACTGCCCAAGCCGCTACCTAAAGGTTGTTTGACCAGCAGTAGCAAGCCGTCTTGCAGCGAACTTAAATGGCCTTCATTAGAATTAACCGCACTACCACCAGTCGGATTCTCGTGCAGCAAAACATTTGACACTACGCTGGTTTTGCTGGCTGCTACTAACCCGCCAGCAATTGCAAAGACAACTACCGCGGTTATAATCCACGCTCGTCGACTAAACTTCGGCAGGACCGTTGCGCCCAGTATCACCACACCAGCCACAACTGCCGCAATCAAAGCGCTCCGTGAATAACTCGCCAGTAAAGCAACGATGCCACCTATCAGTAAGGCTATTATGACTACAATTTGATGTCGCGCCATTTTTGGCTTTTTACCAATTAGCCAGGCCCCCAGGCTAGCCAGCACGATCACCGCATACGCACCCAGCGGATTTGGCCCACGCAGCGTGCTGTTAATCCGAATATACTGATGATTTTGGTCAACCGTCAGATATGGCGCGATGGTATGAACGTTATAGCCAAGATATTTTAGAACGTCAGCTGGCAAGATAAACACTTGTAAAATCGCAAAACCAACCACAATTAGCGCGCCGATAATGCCCACACGCACAAATGACCGTCGAAACTGCGGAAATAAGCGGACCGCCAGATAAACTAGAGTAAAAAACAGGACATAGCGGAGGTCAATCATCAGACCGGCTAATATTGCTTGCAGGCCATTTCTAAACATTATCAGCGACACCAGGTGCAGACCAGCGTATATCATCAAGCCTATCATCAGTGGCTCTTTTAGGATATCCGAGCGCTTCTCGCGCCAAATTATAATACCCAGTATCACTAAGGCTACACCCATCAAGATTTCTTTCCAGGCTTTCATGATAAGGTCATAGTGTGGCCACAGACTACCCAGACCGACCGTAAGTGGTGCGTGCAACACGATTCCACCAAAAATTACCAGTAATATACCAAGGTATAGTCGATCGATTATTGGTAGTTCGCTAACTTTTTTCATTACCTCTATTGTAACCCAGAAAATGATATAATGGGCGCAGTCATGCCAACTAGAAACGTCAAATTATACAGCCTAATCTTAATTATCATCGACATTTTTTTCCTGTTAGCCGCCTTTACGATTGCCTATATCCTGCGCGTTCAATACGACCCGCGGCCTCTGCTTAGCAATGTCCACGCCTACGACTACCTGTTCTCGTTCCTTGTAATTATCCCCTTTTGGATATTAATCTTTGCGACACTCGGTCTATACCAACCCCGCGTCTATCAAAGTCGTTTACTTGAATGGAGTAAGGTTTTAATCGGTACTTTTGTTGGAATTTTACTAGTCATCGGCTGGCAATACGTCAGCGGCCAAAACATTATTCCAGCCCGCCTGGTCGTCGTTTATGCATTTGTTGGTTCGTTGTTTTTAATCATAGCCGAACGCGAAATCTTACGCTACATTCGCGGCTTGATGTTTAAATACGGCATAGGCATCAAGCGAGTTTTAATTATCGGCACATCTGACACAACGATTGATATCGCCTTAAACCTCGCCAACACTGAAAAAAGTGGTTACAAAATCGTCGCGATTGCCGGACCAAAAAAAGTCATGCCGACTGACCTCGATACCTTGCACTATTCACTAATCGAGACCGCCTTAAAAGACATTCGCGACAACAAAATTAACGCTATTATCCAGACCGATCTATATGATTCGTCCGAGCGCAATCAACGGATCCTAAGCGCCGCTCAAACTAACCACATTGATTATAGTTTTATACCTGGCGAAGCTGAGTTTTACTCGGGCAAAAACAGCATCGACATTTTCCTGGGCTATCCGATGATTTCGGTTTACCAAACGCCGTTAGTCGGCTGGGGAGCCATCGTCAAGCGTATCTTTGACCAAATCTCATCTACCATACTAATCATCGTGCTGTCACCAGTTTACCTACTTATTTTCTTGATTAAAAAGATAGTTGATCCGGGTCCAGCCTTTTACATTAGCCGCCGACTCAGTCGCTTTTCCAAGCCAATTGGCCTGATTAAGTTTCGCAGTATGGACGCTAAGTATGGCAGTCGTGACGCCGCCGACGAATTCCGCGAAATGGGCCGCGAAGATTTGGCATTAGAGTACGAAAAAAACCGCAAAGTCGATAACGATCCGCGCATTACTAAATTTGGCGCCTTCTTGCGCTCGACCTCACTCGACGAACTACCACAATTCTTTAATGTCTTTGTAGGTCAGCTGAGTCTCGTTGGACCGCGACCGATCTTGCCCCAAGAAGTCAAAATGGCGTCAGGTCGGGCTGCGCTACTGCACAGTGTAAAATCGGGTGTAACCGGGTTGTGGCAAGTATCAGGCCGAAGTGAATTATCATTCGAAGAGCGTATCGAATTAGAGCTGTTTTATGCTCAAAACTGGTCATTCTGGCTGGATATTAAAATCTTATTTAAAACCATCGCCGTGGTCTTTCGTCGTCGAGGAGCCAAATAGTGCCTGGGCCAAAAATTGCGATTGTCTGTGAATTTTTAACAACAATGGGCGGCGCCGAAAACGTCGTATTAGAGCTCCACAAGATGTTCCCCGCCGCTCCAATCTATACAGCACTTTATAACGCCGACAAGGTGCCAGCCTTTAATGGCGCCGACATTCGCACTACCTACCTTCAAAAGTTGCCTAGGTTTTTACGCAGAACCCACCGCTTGTTTCCGACGCTTGGCGTCAATGCTTTTAAAAAGCTGGACCTTAGCGCCTTCGACATTATTATTACCAGTGCCTACCTAAACGCCAACCAGGTACAAAAAAGCCGGCCCAACCAAAAAATCATCAGTTATTGTCACACGCCAGCTCGCTATTACTGGAGCCATTATGATTTATATCGTAAGGAACCCGGTTTTGGCGCCCTGAATCCAATTATCAAACTTATCTTCCCGATACTTGTCAAAAAGCAGCGCAAGTTAGATTACACGGCCGCCCAAAATGTCGATGTCTTTATCGCCAACAGTACCGAAACGCAAAAACGTATCAGAAAATATTATAATAAGCCATCGACGGTCATTTATCCGCCAGTAGCCGTCGAGCGTTTCGAACCCGCTCGCACGCGCGCCGATTACTATGTTACCCTTGGCCGACAATTACCTAACAAGCGATTTGACCTGGCCGTGGCGGCTTGTAAACAACTCGACATCCCGCTAAAGGTGTTTGGCAACGGCCCGATGCACAGCGAGCTGACACGCCTTGCAGCTGGCAGTAACAAAATCGAGTTTTACACCGACCGATTTGGTGATGCCAACGATGCCGCCGTTGAAGATGCCCTAAATCACGCAAAAGGCTTTATTTTCCCAAGTGACGAGGATTTTGGCATCGTCACTGTCGAAGCCCTGGCCGCCGGTGCACCGGTAATCGGTTGGGATAACGCCGGCACCAAAGATATCGTCCAAAATGGTGAAAGTGGCGTTTTATTCGCCCGTCAGACCGTGGCCGATGTCGTCCAGGCGATTAAGCAAGCCGAGCAAACCACCTTTATGCCCGCCACCCTTCGCCGTAAGGCCAAACGATTTGATACATCATTATTTGTCACCAAAATTCGTAAAATTGTTAATGATCAACTAGTTTAAGACTTAAAAATCACGCGTAGACCACAAATTTGGCTATTTTAGCCTAAAGCGCTTGATGGCAACCCAAACGCCAGCTCCGCCACCACCGAGAACCGCAACGGCGCCTGCGACCGCTGCAGCCGTAGCAAGTGGGCTATTTACAGCCTTGGTCGTGCCCTTCGCCTCGGGCGACCGACTCGCCGATGTCAGTGGATTAATAGCCGATGGCGCTTGATTATCCGACACCAAACTCGTTTGATCAGTTGCAGCCGAAGTTACTGTTGGATACGTGGCGGCGACAGTATTGTTAGTACTAGGCGAGCTATTAGGTTGCGGGGTCGAACCGGTCGTAGTAGTAGCTGGTGCCGTGTAGTCACTATAGGTTACGACGTAATCGCCCGGCTGAGCCGCAAAAATTGCATATTGTTCACCCTTTATAACATTTGTTTGATAAGTCACCATCTGACCATTAAGCTGAATGCTCGCAATCGTACCGCCAGCATCATTAACTGGCACCATCGCCTGCAGGCCCATACCACCCTCAGCGACATTAATCGTAAACGACTCTTTGCCAGTACCCAGACTTTTAAGATTAGAAAAGTTCGAACTGGACCGGCCATCAAGCCAAGTCAGCGCTTGTTGCGAACTTATAATCGGCACATTGCGGCTTTTGGCGACCGAGTATAGTGTCTGGTTATAGGTATCCGACATGTCATAATGACTGCCAAAGATGCCATAGTAGCCCTGAGGGCCAAGCGCATTGTCGAAGGCGGCCGCTATCGATGTCGTGCCAGCCGTCGTATTATCAAAATTAGTTACACCCTGTCTAACATCAATCATCGCACCGTTAATATCAGTTAAGCGCATGTTCATCCCCGACCCGGTAACAATCGGGCTATTTGTGCCAATCCATGACGATGGAAGCGCTACGGTATTTAAGTCATACCTAATGCCGTTGGAGATGTCGGCCAGTGGCATCATATCCCAACTGCCCCAAAGGTAACAGTGGTAGCGAGAAGTATTTTGAAATGGCAAGCCCGGATGTACAGTTCGCCAATCCAATAAGTTCGCAGCATAGGCTGAATTTAGAGCGGCCAAATTGGCATAATTTCCGCAACTATTGTAATTATTTGGATGGTCACCGACTTCAAAGCCATAGCCTATATACTGACTAGCTCTTGATGTAGTTAGCGGCGCCGATGGATAGACATAGTGACTTGCCCGTACGCATTGCCAATCAGCTACCGAACAGCCGGTTTGACTCTCGTTCAGCCAGTTATTTAATATCATTTCAGTACCACGATCACTTGGAACGGCGTGATCATCGCCCGCCATAACCAGTGCGGCTTTTTGATTGTTTGGTAAGTACCAAAAGCGCGGCGCCGGCAAGCTTTTTTTCATAGCCTCAGTAATCATATTGGCTAGTAATCTTTGCTGCTCATCAGCTTGCGGAATCGCCATTTTAGTACTATCCAGCCAATCAGGTTGAACGTCACCAACCATAGCACCATAGAACAAGTCGTTAGATCGGATTACAGTGTCCCCATCACGATCCATACCAGACCATGCTTTATTGCCCTGATGCAAACCAATCACCGACTGAGCTAAATCAAAGGTAAAGGCCATTGCCTTGCCGGCGCCAACCGTCCGCATTGTGGCCGCTGGAAAGGCCGACGACGTCGCATTATCGCTATAAATATTAGCGACAGTCGTGGCATCATTCACCATATATTTATCGGCCGTTCCTTTAAATTGAATGGGCGTATCAACTATGCCCATACCAGCGGGCGTGGCCACATTAGTTCGTAAATACTGGTTTGTAACCGACAAACCGGTGCTTGACAAGCCCAGTAGCCCGGCTAATTGCTGGTCAGGGCGCATCGCGACCAAGTTACCACCGCCATTAACCCATGAGGCCAGCAGGCTTACTTGGCCGGGAGTTAAAGGCATCGAACTTAGCAAGACGGTCTGATACTGCGCCAGTTCGGTTGCCGAAAGAGTACTAATATCTTTAACGTCAAAATAATTAAAGCCTTCTGTTCGCAGAATTTCGGCATAATAATTGCCGTAGGCGTTCGACGCGGTCGTTAGGACCAAAATTGGACCACCGCCGCCTTGATTCATATTCGACGACACGGGGCTACCTGTTGTAAATGACCAACCAACGTCAGCCGCCAAGTTTACGCCACGCAAATCCTTAACACCAGTACTGATACTAACGCTATACTTCGAGTTGTAGGCAAGCGGTGATGCTGGCTGAAACGTTATTCGACGTTGTCCGGCATTGTATGACACCGTACCCGCTACCAGGTTGCCCAAACTATCATGAATTTGAACAGTCGCAATATTTACCGTCGCAGCATTCAGTGCTTGATCAAAATCAGCCGTGATACCAGCCGAATGATCAACACCATAACTTTTGTCTGTAGGTTGAGTCACTACAACTTTTGGTGGAATCTTGTCGGTCGGTGAAATTGAAAAGACGGCATCGATATAATAGTAGGCGTTAGTCCCACCGACTAGGTTAGGGTAAGTGCCCGCGGCATGCGAGAGAACACTATTGGCCGTACCGGTCGATACTGTCGTGTTTCGGCTATCGCCCGATGGGTAAGCGGCAAGCCCAGGCGAAGTTAACGCCGACGTAAAGCCACCAGCAAGCGCCTGATAGTCACCTGTCGCCATGCCGTATGAAATTACGTAAACTTGCCCTCTGCGAACATACAATGGTGTCGTTAAGGTTGCTTCCTGCCAGCCATATTCACTCTCGTTTGTAAAAGATACCGTAGCCAAATTATTACCGTTGCTGTCCCAAATATTACCGTCGTGAGTTGTGTCGGGTGTAATGATGGATTTGTAAAAACGCAAGGCCGTAATGTAGCCGCTCTCTTGTGGCACAATCTTTGTACCAAGCTCACTATTATTTACGGTGGAGTCAAGATAAGTTGTCGAGCCAGCGGGGTTTTGTCGGTTATATAGCGTACATGGACAAGCTAGCGGCGCTGAAGATGTCGTAAATGACCACACATTATCAGCGGCCAGTGTAATTCCTTGCATGTCGGCCATTGCCGGCGAACCGCTACCCTTTAATGTGACTGTATATTTAGACGATGTGTTCCAAATAGTATCGGCCGTAAACGTTGCAACGTATGTCTGTACATTATAGCTAACCGTTCCAGCAACTGGATTGCCACCTGAATCTTTAACCAAGAAGGTATTGGAGTTAATCGTGCTGGCATCCATGGATTTGTCGAATGTTGCAATAATGTCAACGTTGCCAACTGGTACGTTGGTGGCATTGGGTACTGGAGTTTGCGCAGTAACCTGTGGTGCGGCCGTACTTGTTGAGGCGACATACGAAACGTCAACCCAATAGTTACCACCGTTGTAATAACTAGTTGGATACGCGCTCGCGCCTGCACTATAATCACCCTGTCCGCGGTTACCAAGTCCATCCCAGGCGTTAGTGTCGCTCGGAGCAATTAGTGGTGAATTATTAATCTCGGTACCTGTAAAGAAATTCGGCGTGGCAGTATAGTTTCCATCAGCCATATACACCGATACCGTATAAATCGTATTAGCCGTAATGGCGACTGGGCTAAAATTAATCTGTTGCCAACCAGTTGGTGACTCGCTAGTAAAGATTGCTTGTGCGATTCGGTTACCCATATTATCCCAAAGCGAGGCGGTGTGCGTACCGGTCATACCGCTAACTTTATAAAAGCGGGCGCCCGATATATATCCAGCTTGATCGGCTTTAAAGCGCATACCGACTTCAATGCCGCCGGCTTGATTATAAACGCTCGGTATCGTAGTTGGTTGTGAGGATGTAAAGACGTTACATGGACAGGGCGGCGATGCGTGCGACGAGCGGTTTAAGACTAGCGGAACAGATACCAATAGGGCACCCATAAACACAACAAGTATCAGACGCCATGTTTTAGAGAAGCGACCATACCCGATACTGGCCGAGACGTAACCTAGCGCACTTTTCTTAACCCGCATATGCTCATAATTCTACTCTGTTACGGTAGTAAAATCAACAATAAAGTAATATATATCACAGGTATCAGGAATAGTTAAATACTATTGTTGTAGCTTCTTTGCTACTTCACCAGCTAAATGGCTAACATCCTTACGCGCAACCAATATACCATCAGGTGTATTAACAACCACAATGTTATCCAAACCAATTACCGCAATCGGCTTGGACTCTTCATTTCTAACATAGACATTCGATACATCAATCGGATGAATCGCATCACCCTTAAAATAATTACCGTGTTCATCTTGGGCGACATTATCGTGCAAGTCCTTAAACGAGCCGATATCCATCCAGTCAAAACTGGCCGATACTACCAAAAGATTTTTAGACTTCTCAATTAGCGCCACATCAATCACCTGATTATCAAATGCCAAATAAGTTTGGCTATATTCATCCGATCCAACCTGGTCGATTGCCTCCAGTTTATCAAAATTAGCCTTCAGCTCGGGTGCGCAAGCCGCCATTTCATTAGTAAAAGTATTAACCGAACCAACAAAATAGCCGCAATTCCAAAGGTACCTGCCTGAATCAATATAGCGCTGGGCGGTATCGCGGTCGGGCTTTTCTTTAAAACTTTGCACCATATAAACACCGCTGTCTGAATCAATCGCCCCATCGCGCTCAATATAGCCAAAACCTGTCGCAGCATAAGTCGGCTCAATGCCAATTAACGTAATCGCCCGTTTTAAAGTGGAGGCTTTGGCGGCGACGCCAAAAGAACGCGCAAAACCGTCAATGTCGCGAACATGGTGGTCAGAATGAATAAATGCAACCGGCTCATCCTTGTCATGGTGTCTGGCAATAGTGTCTAGTGCAAAAATAATACAATGCGCTGTACCGCGACGTCCTGGCTCAATCAAAAAAACATCATCGGGCAAATCCGGCAATTGCTGCTTAACATGCTCGGCGTGGCTGGCCTCAGTCACTACATAAATCTTATCGCCTAGCCTTGAGGCGCGATCATAGGCGGTCTGCAGTAAAGTTCGTTCGCCAGTTAGTTTTAAGAGGTGCTTTGGGTAGCTAGGTGTCGATAGTGGCCACA
>JAJZQE010000018.1 GCA_021847685.1 bacterium
TCCGATCTTCGTCCGTTACAAGGTAAAGACCCAGCAACCACCACCCAACTTTTTAACAATTGGCTAGGCGAACAATTTAGCGCCGCCGATTACAAGATTGGCATCTTTGGTATCGGCAACGATGGTCATACTGCCGGCATCAAGCCAGGCTCCGAGCCAAAGGATATGCAAGATTACGCCTACTACTTTGAAGGTGACGATTTTCATCGAATCACCATCAGTTCACTGGCTATAAGGCGCTTGGACGAAGTCGTCGCTCAGGCCTCGGGCAACGAAAAATTAGCCACCATTCGCCAGCTTCTAAGTAACGACACCTCGATTGGTACTCAACCCGCTCAAATTCTTAAATCTGTAAAATTATCAAGTTTATACACTGATCAAAAAATAGAGGAGATAAAATCATGAAAATAGCAATTACTGGACTCGGCCGCATGGGCGGACAAATCGCCCAAAAATTAGCCGAAAATGGCCACGAAGTCATCGCCCACAATCGAAGTCACGAACCAATCGACGAGGCCGTCACGCACGGTGCGATTGCTGCCTACAACCAGCAGGATGTTATCGATAATTTTAACGGCCAACCCGTCGTTCTTTGGATTATGCTTCCAGCCGAAATAATCGACACTCAGCTAGACAAGTGGCTAGATATTCTGCCTGCCGGTAGTATCGTCATTGATGGCGGCAACAGCGACTATCGGGGCGACAGCGCGCGCGCTGATCGAGCAAAGGCCAAAGGTGTCTCCATGCTTGATATCGGCACCAGCGGTGGCGTCTGGGGCACCATCAATGGCTTTTCGATGATGGTTGGTGGTGATGAAGCAGCCTATAACCCGATTAAACCGGTGCTTGAGACATTATCACAGCCAAACGGTGGCTACCACTACTTTGGCCCCAGCGGTAGCGGCCACTACGTCAAGATGGTTCATAACGCCATTGAATATGGCATGATGGAATCACTCGCCGAAGGTTACCGGATGTTAAAAGAAGGGCCTTATCACGATATTGACCTAGCCGCCGCTGGCGATGTCTGGCAACAAAGCAGCGTCGTCACATCTTGGTTAAATGATTTAACTCGGCAGGCGCTCCATGAAAATCCCGAACTTAATGACATCACTGGCATCGTCGCCGAATCGGGTGAAGCCAGGTGGACACTCGAAACCGCTCAGCAACTTAATATTGCCATGCCAGCAATTCAAGCCGCCTTTGATGTCCGCCTCGCCTCGCAAAATGGCACAACTAACTTTGCTACCAAACTACTAGCTGCCATGCGCAATAAATTCGGTGGCCACAATATCAACGGCCAACAATAAAAATTAGTCTTTGTCTTTTATGGCTTGCATCAGTCCCACGAATAATGGGTGGGCGGCAAATGGTCGCGATTTAAATTCAGGATGAGCTTGGGTCGCGACAAAGTAACGAGATTTTGGTGCTTCGACAAATTCAACCAACTTACCATCAGGTGAGGTGCCGCTAATCGTTAGACCACCTTTTTCAATTTCTTTGATAAATTTTTTGTTCACTTCATAACGATGTCGGTGGCGTTCGATAACACTATTTTTACCGTATAATTTTGCGACAACTGATTCAGGCTTGAGTTTAGCCGGATAGTCACCCAACCTCAGGGTGCCGCCGGTTGACTCTTTGCCGGCCTGACCATTCATCAAGTAAATAACATCCGCCTTAGCATCAGGTTGAAACTCGGTGCTATTAGCTGACTCCAAGCCAGCTCGCCTAGCCGCGGCAATCACGGCCACCTGCAGCCCAAGACACAAACCAAGATAAGGCTTATTGTGCGCCAAAGCATAGTCAGCCGCCGCAATCTTGCCCTCAATACCACGCGGCCCAAAACCGCCAGGTACCACTAGCCCATCAACGCTATCAAAATCAACCGGTTGCGCCAACTCGGCGTTAATCCATTTAATATTTAGCCCCACGCCAACTTGCCAAGCAGCCGCCTTTAATGCCTCTAAAACTGAAATATATGTATCTTCATTGTCCATATACTTCGCAACCAGGCCAACCGTAATATTTTTAGCATAAGCAGCCGATTGACTGGCAATAATTTCGGACCATTTTGATAAATCAGCTTCGTTTTCATTGCCCGTAAAACGCACTAAAACGTCATATATACCACTTTTAGCGATAGTCAGCGGTACGCGGTAAACCGTATCGACATTTGGCAGTAGCACAACCGCGTCGCGCGCCACGCCGCTAAATTGGCTAATTTTATCACCAATCGACTCTGGAGCAGGATCATCGGTGCGAACACCAACACAATCTGGCACGATACCAAAACCACGCAAATCATTTAATGCATTTTGAGCGGGTTTTGTCTTAAATTCTTTGCTTGTACAAATAAATGGTACATAGACAACGTGGACGTACAGACAGTTTTCGCGGCCAACGCGGCCAGCAAATTCACGGATAGCCTCAATAAAGCTTAGGCCTTCGTAGTCACCAACCGTGCCGCCAACCTCAACTAGGTGAACATCACTATCACCGGCGGCTGCTTGAATCGCGTCCTGAATGGCGCCAGTCAAATGTGGTACCAACTGAACGGTCCGACCGCCAAATTTGCCGGCTCGTTCATCGGCAATCAAGTTAGACAGCAAACGACCAGCCAAAGTGGCGCTTTTTTGAGTCAATTCAATGTCCAGAAACCGCTCGTAATGACCAAGATCCAAATCGGTTTCGGCTCCATCTTTAGTCACAAAACACTCACCGTGCTCTTTGGGATTCAAAAGACCCGCATCAACGTTAAGATACGGGTCACATTTTTGAATTGATACCGACATACCCTTGGACTGCAAGATTGCGCCGATACTCGCGGCCGTTATCCCCTTGCCCACACCAGAGAGTACACCTCCAGTTACAAATATAAATTTCTGTTTTTTGCCCATGTTAGTCTTCTCTTCCATGGGATTTCATTATAACACTCAACTAAAAGATACGCTATATATAGGATGTTGTGCTATTTGCACTACACCATATAGGCGATATTTAAATATAGCTGTGAACGCTAAATTAGCTTGTCGCCGATGATGTCTTCGGCTTGTGAGCCAGACTTGTAAATCTCCAAGTTGTCATCGCTGATGCGCCACTCTTCCTGAATTGGCTGCAATATTAGCCACGATCGTAAGACCTCTTTGCTACTGGTAAATAGGCTTTTGCGCGACTTAATCGCATCGACAATTACTTGTTCGTAGGCATCCGGCAAATCGATATCATCCGGATAGCTAAATTTCAGTTCCCGTCGTTCAAATTCACGGTCATAGCCGGGCTTTTTAATAAATAACTCCATCTCGACGCCTTCATCGGGCTGAATTTTGAATTTTATACAGTTACTTTGGGCTTCGTGCTCTTTACGAAGATGTACTCTAATTTCAGTTGTTTTTTGGCCCAGGCCTTTACCGGTTGTCAAAATCAATGGCACGCCTTGCCATTCTGGGGCACGTGAGTTTAGTTGTAGTGACATAAACGTCTCGGTGGCGCTGAGCGGATTATTAACCTCTTCACGATAAGTATCGTATTGTCCACGAATTGCTAGTTCTGGGTTAGCAATCTCGACTTGTTCAAGTGCCGCCAGACGCATACCGGGCAGTTTTGACCACTCAAAATCTTCGGGAATATGCATCAAGACCAGCGACAACAGCTGCATTAAATGGCCCTGCACCAAATCCCTTAGGGCCCCGGTTTGCTCATAAAAATGTGCTCGTCCCTCGATACCAATCTCTTCGAGCGCCAAAACCTCGATCTTTTCAATCGCTCCACCATTCCAAATGTGTGAAAATAAGGCGTTACCACCACGAAAGGCCACGATATTTTGAGCCATTTCTTTTGCCAAATAATGATCGATGCGATATACCTGATCGTCCGAAAAATAACGCGCCGTCCGATCAATTAAATCAACAGCCGACGCGTAATCCATACCAAATGGCTTTTCATACATAATTTTGACATTCGATGAGTTAATACCGGTTTGGCCCATAAAATTAACAATCTGCGTGGCCGAAAGCGGTGGCACCGACAAATAGGCGATAACCTGCTCGTCCGACTGAAGCGCCAGTCGGTCTTTTAACCGCACATATTCGTTTTCGTCCGATAAATCCATTGTGAACATGCTAAATTTGTCGATAATGTCATCGACATTGCCGAGTGACGACTCCAGCACTTGTCGGACGTCGGCCTCATGACGAGAAACGCCAATAACTTCAAGATTATCAAAGTCGCCCGTTCGCAGGATACGATTAATGGCTGGTAGTAATTTGCGGTGACCCAAGTCGCCCGTGATGCCGAATATAACTAGTTTTGTTTTCATACAATTCCTAGTATACACCGCCCCTAAAACGTCTACTATATGAAATATAGTAATCTTAAATTTAGATAGAACAGGATAACAACTAAGGCCTCATCCGCTTGCTCATAAAATATGCCAGCCAAATGGCTAGCATATTTTATGGCGGAGAGAACAGGATTTGAACCTGCGATGCGGTTGCCCACATACACGCTTTCCAAGCGTGCGCCTTAAACCACTCGGCCATCTCTCCAAACCTATATTTATTCTATCAGATGTGGTTCTAACTTATATGGTTGTCATTTCCACTCCACAATTAGTGTTGCGCGATATTAAATATGATTCCATAATAAAGGTGTGACAGAAACAACAAAAAACATACCAGTTATCGAACTTCGTGGTCTTAAAAAAAGATTTGGCATCGGTGATGCCGAGCACTTTGCGTTGGACGGCATCGACCTAACAATCAATAGCGGTGAGTTTATTGCCATCATGGGACCCAGCGGTTGCGGCAAAACTACCCTACTAAACATCCTTGGGCTGCTTGACAGATCAACCGAAGGTGATTACATACTTGACGGTCGCGAAATCAGCACCATCAGCGCCCGTCGCCAAGCCTACATCCGCAGTCATCAAATTGGTTTTATTTTTCAAAGCTTTAATCTGATTCCTCGCCTGAGTGTAATTGAAAACGTCGCGCTGCCACTTACCTACAAAGGTATCCTCCGCACCGCGCGACTTAAAATTGCGAGCCGCATTTTACACAACTTCCACTTAGGCGAACGCGAATATTACATGCCTAGCCAACTATCGGGTGGCCAAACTCAACGTGTTGCCATCGCTCGCGCCCTGGTTAACGAGCCGTCAATTATCTTAGCCGACGAACCAACTGGCAACCTTGATTCGCGGTCAAGCCACGTTATCATGGAGGAACTGTCTGATTTGCATAAGCGCGGCAATACGATCATCATGGTGACGCACAATCCACGCCTCACCAGCTATGCCACTCGTGTAATTACGATGCTTGATGGCAAGATTAATACCGACACCAAGGGTATCGAGGATGAGATGGCTCCGTTTGTCAATGCTTGGTCGGCAAATGTAAAAAAGCACAAAAAGGTTAAATTAATCCGACAATGGGGCAAGCGCCGTCACAAATCACGAGCCACTCTGGTTAGTTCTGGACGTAGGAAAAAATAATGCGCTTCTTACTAATTAATCACCTGCAAAATGCCCGCCAGTCACTGCGCAGCAATCGCATGCGAAGTTTCCTAACGATGCTTGGCGTGACAATCGGCGTCGCTAGTATCACCGTTATTTTATCCTTAAGCTCGGGTGCCAGCAAGATTGTCAGCAATCAAGTTGACTCGCTTGGTGGTAATATTACAATTGTTCGCCCCGGCTCGCCGCAAAATTTGTCAACTGACTTAACCCGCATCAAAGCACAACAAAATTATTCAGCTAGCAGCTTGACCGAATACGACTTTGGCTTGATAAAAAATATCAATCACGTTGCCGCCACCGCTCCACTGATAATCATGAATGGCACGATTAAAGCCAACAGTATAGCGCCCAGTGACAGCGCAATTGTCGCTACTACTCCAGACCTAGCGGTCATTAGTGATCTGACCGTTCAAACCGGCCAATTTTTAGATCCGACAATCAACCAAAACACCGTCGTCATCGGCCCTCAACTGGCCATTAATATCTTTGGTACCGACCAGGCAATTGGCAAAAATCTGACTATCCACGGCAAAACCTTTACTGTAATCGGGGTCCTTCGGCGTGCTAATAATCCGATTAATTATAACTCGGTAGATTTTGACAACGCTGCAATCATTGGTTTGGATGCCGGCAAGCAGCTTGGTCTAGGCCAGCCGCAAATTCAACAAATTGACGTCCGTAGCGATTCAGTCGCCAACCTTGCGCAGGTCATTGTTGACATCAACAAAAGCCTATCACTAAGTCATAGCGGCGAAAACGACTTTTCGGTCTTAAGCGGCAATCAAATCGCCCAGCCAACCAGCCAGCTGTTCTTTGCGCTTGCCGGTGTAACAACTGCCATTGCGGCTATTTCATTACTTGTCGGCGGTATTGGCATTATGAATATCATGCTGGTCAACGTCGCCGAACGCACCCGCGAAATTGGCATCCGCAAAGCATTGGGCGCCAACAACGGTGATATTGCCGCCCAGTTTATGATTGAGTCTATCGCCATTGGGATTGGCGGTGGTATCTGTGGATATATATTCGGCTATATCGTGGCGTTTGGAATTAGTACTTTTTTGACATTTCAACCAGCTATTAACTGGCAAATCGCCGGCGTGGCCGTCTTTATATCAGTCATTATGGGCACTGTCTTTGGGCTATACCCGGCTCTACGCGCCTCACGCAAAGACCCAATTGAATCACTTCGCGAATATAACTAAGCTAGTTCGTGCTTCAGTTTCTCGATTAGATAAACTGGTGTCGGATCGACACTATTAAGAATCGCTACATAAATACTAACAAAGTCAGCCAAAATACTACCCCACAACATTTGTTCAATCAAACTATCACCAGCCAAGTTAATCGTAATGGCTTTCGGTCGCATACCGCTAAGCAGTCGGTCAGAAACTTCAAAACGCTTCAAAATTTGTGAATGTTCGAGATTGCTAATAATGTCAAAGACAACAAATGGCTTTTCAACTGGATGGGACGTCCAGCCCAAGAACTCGTTGTGGTTAAATTCGGGATATTCGTTCCAAAAAGCAAGATTTTTAGCATTCTCGTTCCAGCTAATCTTCCACTTGTAAGCGACTGGTGCTGTTAAAGCGCCACCATAAAAAATCGGTGTCTTGCCAACCGCCTGAAGCGCCAATTGCTTGGCGTAGTTCTTATCGGTCACGACTTCCTTTACCCAATTGGCGCTCTCTGACTTTAGCCAACCAACGGTGGACTTAATTTCATCAAGTTTACTGATTTCAACCACGTCGAAATTAGCAAGTAACCCAATTAGGGCACACAGGTTATAAATAACTGCCATACGTGGCTGAAAGCCATCCGGCAACGCAACATGAGCAATCTTGTAGCTGCTGGCAATATCAATCAACTGGCCACCCGAGGCGATAATGCCAAGCTGAGCCCCCTTACTTTCGGCTTGTTCAAGAGCGCTAAGTGTCTCTTCGGTATTACCCGAATAGCTGCTGGCAATAAATAAGGTGTTTACCCCGACGTACGCCGGAATATCGTAACCGCGCAAAATTTCAAATGGCACCTTTAGTTCTGCTTTCAGCCAAACTTTAACCAAAGCTGCCGCTAGTGCCGAGCCGCCCATGCCAGCAATCACAACATTCGCGATTGGACGACCATCGTTTTCGCCATTCCAAACGTTAACGTCAAATCCAGCCTGCAAACTTTCGCCAACAGCTACCGCTAAGGCGTCTGATGGGTCCCGGTTTTGTATCAAGTTTAAGTCGTCAAGCATGCTTCGCCACTCCTACTAGTATTGCTCATCTATACATTTCTATGATACAGTATTTATTAAATAAGCATAAGTATTAATATCGGGGGTGGGCATGGATATTGAACCGCAGACAACGACAAAACCAATTAGCGACGACCAAGAACTGGCCAAAGTTCTTGCCGGCGTTAGTCAACAAGCAGATGATGCGCTAGAGTTTGAGGAGACGCCCTCGTCGATTCCGACTCCTACCCCAGCGGCACCAACTCCGGACGTCGCGCCAGCTCAACCAGAGCCAGTTATGCCAACGCCCGCCGTCGTTACACCACCTACATCATCTGGCGATAGCCTAGAAGATATCAAAAAAGACGCCCTGCTTGAGCTACGCCCACTTGTCGACAAACTAGATATTAGCCCAGAAGAAAAATTTGATACTTATTTGTTATTAATCCGCAGTACCGATGACAAGGCTTTGATTGCGCCCGCCCACGCCGCCGCCCAAGCCATTGCCGATGAGGCTCGCCGCGCCCAGGCCCTACTCGATGTCATCAAAGAGATTGATTACCTCTCAAGCAACCAAACAGCTTAATGTTCGACATATTCAATTAAAAAACCACCCCGTAATGGAGTGGTTTTTTAATTGGTCTATATACTACATCATGCCCATGCCACCGCCACCAGCTGGGGCCGATGACTCTGGCTCTGGTACATCAACCACCAGCGCACCCATAGTCGCAGCCGTCGAAGCGATTGAAACGGCACTTTGTAAAGCCTCCTTGGTAACGCGCGTTGGATCAATCACGCCGGCCTTCTTAACGTCGACTAAGCCTAGTTCTGGATGATTAACATCAACCCCAAAACCAGATTTGCCGGCTTCGACTTGAGCTAGCAGTGCTTCACTATTGAGGCCAGCGTTAGCTGTAATTTGCAAAAATGGCTGCTTTAAGGCGTTTTTTAGAACTTGTCGGCCCGCCGCGACTGAATCACCGCCGTCAGCCACAATCCCAGCAGCAAGGTTAACCAGCGTCACACCGCCACCTGGGACAATACCTTCAGCCAAAGCAGCCTTAGTAGCCGCCACCGCATCATCAACCCGATATTTCTTTTCGTCAATTTCAGTCTCGGTAGCACCACCAACTTTAATGACCGCAACCCGACCGCTAAGGGCAGCGGCGCGCTTATTAAGCTGCTCTTTATCATACGCGCTAGTAGTGTTTTCGGCTTGAGCACTAATTTGCGTAATGCGGGCTTTAATATCTTTGGCATCGCCAGCCCCCTCAATAATCGTCGTTGAATCTTTATCGACAATAACCTTGCGAGCCGTACCGACCGCATCAAGTTCGGCTGTTTCAAATGACATACCCTGATCGGCACTAATTACTTTGGCACCAGTCAAAATGGCGATATCATTCAATATATCCTTGCGACGGTCGCCAAATGCCGGCGCTTTAATCGCAACAGTATTAAAGACGCCTTTTAATTTGTTCAAAACTAAAATGCTAAGTGCTTCACCTTCTAATTCGTCGGCAATTAAAACGACATCCTTTTTACCAGCTGCCGCTAACTTCTCCAGCATCGGCAAAAGCTCTTGGACATTGCTAATTTTTTTATCAGTAATTAAAATTGCCGGTTTTTCATAGACAGCCTCTTGGCGATTCACATCGGTGATAAAGAACTGACTGACAAAGCCGCGATCAAACGTAAAGCCTTCAACTACTTCAGCTTCCAATTCCAGACCCTGGCTAGCTTCAACCGTCACAACACCGTCTTTACCGACTTTTTCAATCACATCGGCAATTAATTTACCAATTGCGCTATCACCAGCACTAATCGTGGCCACCTCGGCAACGCGCTCGGTTTTACCTTCGACACTCTCACTTAAACCATCAAGTTTAGCAATCACTTCCGCGCCAGCCGCTTCAATGCCCTTACGAAGTTCTTGTGGATTGTGGCCGGCGGCAATCAATTTGTTAGCCTCTTTTAGAATATTGTAAGTCAGCACTGTCACCGTGGTTGTGCCGTCACCAACAACTTTGTTTAATTTACTGGCAGCCTGCTTAATCAGCTCAGCCCCGACTTTATAGCCCAAAGTTTCGTCATCAATTTCGGGCAAGTCCAGCGCCTCGGCTACTGTCACACCGTCGTGCGTCACAGTCGGTCCACCATAACCTTTAGCAATCACCACATTGCGGCCCTTCGGTCCAAAAGTAACCTTAACAGCATCATAGAGCACTTTAGCGCCACCGAGTACTCGGGTACGCGCATCATCATCGTAGAAAACTTTTTTAGCCATATCTTTCTCCTTAAATCGTCGCTAGGACGTCTTCTTCTTTGACAATTAAATATTCAAGACCGTCAATTTTTAGTTCGGTCGTCGAGTATTCTTTATAAACAATCTTGTCGCCAACTTTTAAATCAGCAACCTTCGGACCGACCGCCACAATGTGCGCCAGTACTGGTTTTTCTTTAG
>JAJZQE010000019.1 GCA_021847685.1 bacterium
GTTTATTTGAAAACAAGCCAGATTATAAAAAATCAACCGATCCCGAGGGCCAGCTGTACGATGGCTTTGTGCCTGATGTTGACAAGGTTAGAATCGAATCGGTTCGTAACGCTAGCGAGCGTGATTTGGCTGATTTTCACCCTAATTTTGTGGATGAGCGTCTGTCTCCACTACTACTGCACTACAAAGCGCGTAATTTTCCAAAAACATTGGCCGAAGATGAATCGATTGCCTGGGAAAAATGGCGTTCCGCCAAGATTACGGCCGATTTGCCGGCTTTCATGAAGTCCTTAACTGATTTAGTGGCCACAACGACCGATGATAATAAGCAATTTATCTTACAAGAACTTCAATTATGGGCCGAGAGTGTTTTGCCAGCTGATATCGACGGCTGATTAAATAGCTTTGTGTTTGACTTGTGTGTTGGCTGCAATAGTTGGGCGGATTAATGGCCAGACGGTAATACGCAGGATGATTACAGTGATGGCTGTGGCGGTAGCGGCCATAAAATCAATTGGCGAGATGACGATATTGGTGCCGGGTACAATGCCAGCAAAGACAAACAAGATTAATTGCTGACTAAAATTAATCGTATCTAAAAATATGACGCCGGAGCCGATTAGACAAAGGGTGATTATTAATTTTCGCATAGCATAACCTCTTTAAAATATTATTTCCGTTTAGTCAATTTAACACTAGTCGGATAGTTATGCAACGATAAGCGTGATGTAAGTCACAGGGACTGGAAAATTAGGCTTTTTTAGAGTACAATAGTCGGGTTATGTCAGAGGTAATTAGAGTTGTTGGTGCCCGCGAGCACAACCTTAAAAATGTTAACGTCGAAATACCGCGTGATAAGTTGGTCGTAATTACTGGACTATCTGGTTCGGGTAAGTCGTCACTGGCTTTTGATACCATTTACGCCGAAGGTCAGCGCCGCTATGTCGAAAGTTTGTCTAGTTATGCTAGGCAGTTTTTAGGCATGATGGAAAAGCCGGATGTCGATCAAATCGATGGTCTGAGTCCGGCCATTAGTATCGATCAAAAGTCGACCAGCCGTAATCCGCGCAGTACCGTAGCGACCGTAACTGAGATTTATGACTATATGCGCCTTTTGTATGCGCGCATTGGTATTCCACATTGTCCAATCTGTGGTAAGCCCGTCTCGCGTCGTACGCCCGAGACAATTATTGATGAAATTATGAAGTTTCCTGAAGGCAGCCGTTTGATGATTATGGCGCCAATTGTTCAAAGCAAAAAAGGTGAGTTTGCCCACATCCCCGAGCAGTATCGCCGACTTGGTTTTGCTCGGGCGCGGGTTGACGGCGTGGTTTACGCCCTTGATGAATTTCCAGAGCTCGATAAAAAGTACAAACATGATATTCAAATTGTGGTTGATCGTGTCGTCATTAATGCTGATATGCAAGGTCGAGTGACACAATCGACCGAACAGGCGCTTGAGATTGCCGACGGTATTGTGTCGGTCTTAAACGTCGATAACGAAGAGATCTCGACCTTTAGTCAGCGTTACGCCTGTTTAGACCACCCCGATGAGGACATCCCCGAGTTAGAGCCGCGCCTATTTAGCTTTAACGCTCCACAGGGTGCCTGTCCGATCTGTACCGGTCTTGGTAGTCGTTTAGAAGTTGATCCAAGTTTGGTTTTTAACCCAAATCTGACCATTTCCGAGGGTGCAATCCGCCCATATAACCGGGTAAATAGTGATGCATGGTACATGAAGCGGTTGGATGAAGTTGCCAAAGCGCATGGTTTTAGTCTGCACGTGCCAGTCAAAGAATTGTCGGAAGCTGATCTGCAGAAGGTGCTTTATGGCACTGGTACGCAAAAATACACCGTTCCACTTGGTGGTGGCCGTAGTTACGAGTCGGTTTATGAAGGTGTGATTCCTAACCTAGAGCGTCGCCACCGCGAAACTGACAGCGATTTTATGCGTAAAGACATCGAACGCTTTATGCGCGAGCGCCAATGCTACACCTGTAAAGGCGCCCGTCTCAAACCAGTTGTTTTGGCGGTAACCATTCACGGCCTAAATATTATGGATATTTGTAATCTGGATGTCGATGCGGCGCTTGATTTGTTTGAAAATAGCTTGCCCTTAAACGATCAAGAGCAATTTATCGCGGCGCAAATTATGAAAGAAATCAAAGCTCGCCTTGGTTTTATGAGCAACGTTGGCCTTAATTATCTAGAACTAGCCCGAGCCGCTAATACCTTAAGTGGCGGTGAAGCGCAGCGAATTCGTCTGGCAACTCAGATTGGATCGGGCCTTCAGGGTGTTTTGTATGTTCTTGACGAACCATCGATTGGCCTCCACCAACGTGATAATGACCGTTTAATCGAGACATTAAAGCGACTGCGTGACCTTGGTAATACGGTTTTGGTGGTTGAGCACGATGAGGATACGATTCGTCAGGCAGACTACCTGATTGATATGGGGCCTGGTGCCGGTCTTGCCGGTGGCGTCGTTGTGGCAGCCGGTACGCCAGGGGAAGTAGCTAATAATAAAGACAGTTTAACTGGTCGGTATCTAAATGGTACCGAGAAGATTGATACCCCTAAAACACGCCGTAAAATTATGAAAGATCGACAACTAATTGTGCGTGGTGCCCGCGAAAATAATCTAAAAAATATTGACGTGGCTTTTCCACTAGGCGTAATAACAGTCGTCAGCGGCGTTAGCGGATCGGGCAAGTCAACATTAGTTAACGATATTTTAGCCAAAGAACTATCAGCTCGCTTGCATCGTTCGCACGAGATTCCGGGACTTCACGAAAATATCGAGGGCATTAAGTACCTCGATAAAGCGATTATTATTGATCAATCGGCGATTGGCCGGACGCCGCGGTCTAACCCAGCTACTTATACTGGCGTCTTTACGCCAATTCGCGAGCTTTTTGCCGGTACGCCCGAAGCTAATATTCGTGGTTACAAAGCTGGTCGGTTTAGCTTTAATGTTAAAGGCGGTCGCTGTGAGAACTGTCAGGGTGATGGTGTTATCAAGATTGAGATGCACTTTTTGCCCGATGTCTACGTGACTTGTGATGTTTGTAAAGGCAAGCGCTACAACCGTGAAGCGCTTGAAATTAAATACAAAAACGCCACGATTAGCGATGTCTTGGATATGACCGTCGAACAAGCTGCCAAGTTTTTTGAAAATATTCCATCGATTGCCCGCAAACTTGATACTCTAGTTGATGTTGGTCTTGGTTACATTCACCTTGGACAACCGGCCACGACTTTTAGTGGTGGCGAAGCTCAACGTATTAAACTGGCCAGCGAGTTGTCACGTCGCGCAACTGGCAAGACGCTTTATATCTTGGACGAGCCAACAACCGGACTGCACAGTGCCGATGTTAAACGACTACTCGGTATCTTACAAAAACTGGTCGAGGGTGGTAACAGCATGGTGATTATCGAACATAATTTGGATGTGATTAAAACAGCTGATTATGTCATCGATATGGGTCCCGAGGGTGGTCAGGGCGGCGGACGAATTATTGCATCTGGCACACCCGAAGAAGTTGCCAAGGTTGAGGCGTCGTACACCGGACGCTATCTGAAACCGATGTTAAAAAATTAAATCTATTTTTTAGAAAACAAAACTTTAAATTGAAGCTTGGTCGCAGCCCAAAGTGCCTGGCGCTGCTTTTTGTCTTTTAAAACATGAATAAGCGCTGGCGAGATAGACAGCAAAATAATTACAATTACGATTGGTAGCAGAATAGTATCGATATTTAGACCCATCGCGACAAACCATTGACTAAGGAAGTAACCAGCGTAAGTTACGCCAGCAGTCCAAAAAACTGCGCCGATAATATTAAAGATGACGAACTTTTTAAATTCAAGCCTCGCGACACCGGCCATAACGGGGGTGAAGGTTCGAATAATTGGTATAAATTGAGCTAAAATAATGGTTTTGCCGCCATTCTTTTCATAAAAAGCGTGGGCGCGCTGAACATATTCTTGTTTAAAAAAGCGCGCGTCTGGTTTTTTAAAGATTCGTGGACCGATTCGACGCCCAAGCGTATAGCCGGTACTGTTGCCAAGTACGGCCGCCATAAAAATTAATCCCACTAATATATGAATATTGATATTTAAAACGTGCGAAGATGTTAGAAAGCCGGCCGTAAATAACAAGCTGTCGCCAGGCAGGAAGAAGCCAATCATCAGCCCAGTTTCGGCAAAAACGACGGCTAGTATACCAAAGACGCTAGCGAATTTTATAAAATCAATCAGGTCCATTCCGGGAATCATACTTGTATTATTTTATCACGTTCGGCAGTGAATTGTTAAAAATGCTATAATAGTTATTAACACGCCAAAGTGGAATAAGGAGTTCAAGATGCAGAATATGTCTTTAAAGTTAGAAAAACGCACCGTTAGTGGCAAGCAGGTTGTAAAACTTCGCGATGAAGGACAAGTCCCAAGTGTAGTTTATGGTGGCAGCACCGAGCCGATTTCGACACAATCCCCAATTGTTGAAACAACCAAGGTCGCTCACGTGGCTGGCCGACATTCGCCAGTCGATATCATAATTGACGGTAAAAAGAAACTGGCTATTATCAAGTCAATCGATTACGACCCAGTTAAGCATGTTTTGCGCCACGTTGCCTTCCACACGATTAAGCAAAACGAAACGATTACAACCGAAGTCCCAGTTGTTCTAACTGGCCTTGGCGAAAGTGCTGCTGAGCGTGCCGGATTAGTTATTTTGCAAGCAATTGAACACCTCGAAATTAAAGCTTTGCCTGCTAACCTGCCCGAAGCACTCGAGATTTCAGTTGCTGATTTGGCTACCGACGAAGACAAGCTGACCGTTGGTGATATTAAATTGCCAGAAGGTGTTGAATTTGCCGATAATGATCAAGATCTAGACCTTGTGATCGCTAATGTCTACGAACCGGGTGCCTTGCAAGCGGCTAACGATGCCATTGGTGGTGAAGCTGAGCCGGAAGCAGCCGAAGAAGTTGTAGCCGATAACGGCGAAGCCGAAGCTCCGCAGCCAGCTGAAGAAAAATAGTCCAGCAGTTCAATAATAAATATCCGCACTATTTGTGCGGATATTTATTAGTCCTCGATAAAACCACCCGACTGATGGGCCCATAGTTTGGCATAGGTGCCGTTTTGAGTAATCAGTTCCTTGTGTGAACCTTGCTCAACAATTTGACCATTATCGAGCACTATAATTCGGTCAAGTTTAGCGATAGTCGATAATCGATGGGCTACTACGATACTAGTGCGATCTTGCATCAATTTAGTCAAAGCATCCTGAATCAGCTTTTCGGTGGCGCTATCAAGGGCTGAGGTCGCTTCGTCTAAGACCAGAATTGGGGCGTCTTTTAAAATGGCCCGCGCAATAGCAATGCGCTGTCTCTGACCACCCGACAATTTGACGCCACGTTCACCGACAATCGTGTCAAAGCCTAGTGGCAACTTTTCGATAAATGATAAGGCATTAGCCTGTTTGGCGGCTTTGTAAATCTGCTGATGGCTGGCAGCTAAATTGCCATAAGCGATGTTTTCACGTAGTGTGCGGTGGAACAGAGCGGGATCTTGTGGAACATAGGCGACATTTTTGCGTAAGCTGGTCTGTGTAACGGTCTTAATATCAACCCCATCTATTTTAATTGAGCCTTCGTTGATATCGTCGAACCGTAGTAGCAGTTTAGTTAGCGTAGTTTTGCCAGCACCCGATACGCCAACAACTCCGACTTTTTGACCGGACGGAATTGTTAGCGATAGGTTATTTATGACTTTAACGTCAGGATTATCGCGATATATATACTCAACGTTTTCAAGTAAAATTTCACCCTTTTTGACAACTAGTTTTTTAGCATCCGGCTGATCGTTAATTAGTGGTCGATGTCCAAGTATTTCTGTCATTGGCGCTGCCTGGATAAACAGCCGGTCGTAACCATTGATTATATCGCCCAGTGAAAATAGCTGGCTAGCAATTCGCTGCAAGTAGGCAATGGTAAAGATAGCGATACCTAACTCGATTTTTTTATTGATTAATAACATAGCGAGAATAGCGACAGTAATAATTTGAACTGATGACATCACAAAGATTCGCAACGAACCTTCAACAGACATTCGACGAAAATCTTTTTTATAGACATGGCGATATTTTTCAGTTATTTTTGCCAAAGCAGAAAGTTCGTACTGCTCATTCGCAAAAGTCTTAACAGTCAGCGAGTTGGCTATAGCGTCGGCCGCCGCACCGTTAACTTCGCCAACAAGTTTTTTGCGGTCGGCTCGATAGGGTAGGCGTATTTTCATTGATACCTTGACTTGAATAAGTAGCGCAATGACAAGCCCCAGGATGATAACTCCTAGTGTTGGAGTGTGGGCGAAAATAATAACCACACCGCTACCAACACTTAGGACAAAAGTTAGGGTTCTTAAGATTAATAAATCTTGCAAACCGACATGAGCGTTTAAGAAGTCGATAAACTTGCCGGTTAGAGCACCAATTTTTTGATTTGAAAAGAACTCTTGATCCTTAGCTAGGAGCTTTTCGATTGTACTATTCGCCAGGTCGCGACGAACTAAACTTTCGTGATGGATAGCGCTTTGAAAACCTATAAGATTTAAAGTAACTCCTATGATAGCCGCTCCAGAGGCAAGAGCAATAAATTGCCAGAGTAAATTGGTATTACCTGTGGTTAATGTTCCGACGGCTTGTGATAAAAAGTAGGGCAGAGCTGTATCAATAAATAGTGCCGCTGCCGGAATGCCAACTAACATGATAAAAAAGCTAGTTTTGTAATTGCGGATGTGTTCCCAATATAATTTGACAGTTTGTTTGTTCGTGCTCAAGTCGCGGTTCCTCCAAAAGTCTATTTTTAGCATTAAACTCGTTTAGATTGGTTTCGCTATTGGATCGGCGCGTCCGATCGTTTGCGAGCAGAGGATCCCGCAGGATCATAGTAAGTAAATTATATAGTATAATATAATCTGATGCAAAAGATTTTACTCTATTATAAATTTACGCCAATTGCTGATCCTGTGGCTGTAAAATTATGGCAAAAAACTTTGTGTGATAACTTGAATTTACGAGGCCGAATTTTGGTATCAAAGCATGGTCTAAATGGTACAGTTGGTGGCGAAATGGTTGATTTAAAAAGCTACATTAAAAGCACCAAAGAGTTTGCCGGTTTTAAGGATATTGTCTTTAAATGGAGTGATGGTGGCCGCGAGGACTTTCCGCGCATGAGTGTTAAGGATCGTGACGAAATTGTGGCTTTTAAGGCAGGCGAAGAATTGCGCGTGGACGAAAATGGTGTAGTCGGTGGAGGCAAGCACCTAAAACCAGCCGAAGTGAATAAACTGGTGGCCGAACGCGGTGATGAGGTCGCTTTTTTTGATGGTCGCAATGCCCACGAAGCAGCAATCGGCCGATTTAAGGGTGCGATTGTGCCCAACACCCACACTAGTCGTGATTTTATAGATGAAATCGAGAGTGGTAAATATGACGATCTAAAAGATAAGCCAGTCGTGACGTATTGTACGGGTGGGATTCGCTGTGAAATTTTAAGCGCCCTGATGATAAGCCGAGGATTCAAGGAGGTTTATCAAATTGACGGTGGCATTGTTAAATACGGCGAAGCTTATGGTGATGATGGTCTATGGGAAGGAAGTTTGAGGGTTTTTGATAATCGTATGACGATTGATTTTAGTGACCACGCTAAGACAATTGGCATTTGTTCGCATTGCCAGGGACCAACCAATAATTATGAAAACTGCGCTTGGTCGAATTGTAACGATTTGGTTTTAATATGCCTAACCTGTAAGCAAAATCCGGACCTATTATTCCACACCAAAGCTTGTCGTCACCAGGCGAAAAATAGTTCGACGGTTTAACTAGAATGCTCGATACAATTATTCATCGTTGGCTGAAAGTGCCATACGCGCTTCATGCGGAGGTATTTGCCAGCGAGCAGAAGTCGATTGCGACCATCCTGTTTATTCACGGCATTGGTGACAAGGGTCGCGCCTGGGATGAGGTGATTGCAAAACTGCTGAAAAACCTCAAAGTCGTAACGGTTGACTTGTTAGGTTTTGGCCAGTCACCAAGTCCGTCATGGGCGGTTTATAGAGCGCGTACTCAAGCTCGTTCGGTCTTGGCTGGACATGAAATAAGAGGTCTTATGGTCGATGAAACCGTCAAGGCGATTTCGCAGCCAATCATAAAAAGCTATAATAGAGATTGATGAATCAAGCACTTGAGGCCAAGTTAAAAACATTGCCGCGTTCGCCCGGTGTTTACTTTCATAAGGACAAAACTGGTGAAATTATTTATGTCGGAAAAGCGGCGGTTTTGAAAAATCGCGTTCGCCAGTACTTTCAAAGTACTCGTGATATGGATATTAAAACCAAAGCGCTAGTGGCCGAGATTGTTGATACTGATTGGATTGAAACCGACAGCGAAATTGACGCCTTGTTTTTAGAAAGTGAAATGGTTAAGCGCTATATGCCGCGCTATAACATTTTGCTTCGTGACGATCGGTCGCAAATGTTTGTTCGAATTGATATGAAAAGTGAGTGGCCACATGTTAGCTTTACGCGCAATCCGGCTGATGACGGCGCTGAATATCACGGGCCTTATTACAACGGCTATGCGATTAAAAAAGCCTTACGTTATTTGCGCAAAGTTTTTCCATATTTTACAGCACCGATTCGTCAAAACGAACGGCCAAGCCTAGATGTTCATATTGGCCTGAGTCCGTCGCCCGACGTATCAAGCCAGGAATATAAAAAATCTCTGCGCAAATTGGTTAGTTATATGGAGGGCGGCCGCGTACCGTTAACTAAAGAACTTGAAAAGGAAATGCATCAGGCGGCAGCTATTCAGGATTTTGAAACCGCTGCCAGGCTACGCAATAAACTGGGTTATCTGCGCGAACTCCAACATAAAATTATGTTTGGCGACAAGGAATTTTTGGATATTAGTAAAGACAAAGCGCTTGGTGGTCTAGTCGATTTATTTGGCTTGCCCAAGATTCCAGTCCGTATTGAGGGTTATGATATTTCGCATATGAGCGGGACGAATGTCGTGGCTAGTCAAGTAGTTTTTATGAATGGCGTCAGTAGTCGAGCCGACTATCGAAAATATAAAACAAAAATTGAACGAAATGATGATTATGCCAATATGCACGAGACACTTTTTCGCCGTTTCAGCGAGAAAAATATCAAGGCTTGGGGCAAGCCAGATTTTATCCTGATTGACGGTGGCAAGGGGCAGCTCGACGCCGCGCTGAAGGCTATGGAAGAGCACGGTATTTCCTTGCCAACAGT
>JAJZQE010000020.1 GCA_021847685.1 bacterium
GCTAGGCTGTGCTTGGCCTCTTCATAATGGCGTCGAACCGCAATGGCTGGCGCATAGGGACTTGAAGGGTTATAAAAATCATTAATAAAATAAGGCTCCATAACAGCAAGAACGCGACTATCCATTGGGGTCGCGGCGGCATGATCAAGATAAATAAGCTCGTCGTTCACCTAGTTATTATATCAGCTAAGCCGCCAGACCAAAGTCTGAACGTGACACGTTTTTGTACGATCCATTCTTTAATCGATCAGCATAGGCTTTGGTAATTTCTAAAAAGTCCGAAAGTTCCGCTGAATCAAGTGAGGCATATTGTCCACCGTCGATACTTTTATACACACCGTCTGGTTCAGAAACGACGTATCGTATGGTTCTTGATTTATCTGGTTGAATAAGTGATTGAGCATGATAAAACCATTCATCGGGACGACTGTCTGATAGGAAAAATTCTTGACGAGCGACAGTGGAGGGCATTGGTATTAATGATGCACCAATGGCGCTTTCTTCGTTCATCAGACTCCTAAAAGTCTCGTCAGCTAGCCGATCTTTATCAACAGACATGCCAACTTGACCAGTCATAATCATATTTAAAACCTGTTTAAAGACATTTGAGCTTGGGCCGGTAAGTCGCTTTTCAATCTCGGCTTGGCGCAACGCAAAGATATCGCTACCAAGCTTTATAACCGCCTGGCGCTCACTACGCCGCTCGGCTTCTTGGGCTAAAATAGCTGGTCGGTTTTCGTAATGTAACGTGCCCCGAACAAACGAATCATCATTTTGAGCTACATATTGAGGGGTGTCAATAACAGGGCTAGCCTCGAATACTTCGGGCTGGCTGGGAATTTGGGTATATTCAGTTTCCGGTATCTGATATTCACCTTGTGGCAATGACATAGCTTTTAAGCCTCGCTTAGATTTACAGGTTTTTTAGTTTGTGTTTAGAGTGCGAATAACGCACGGGCGTTTGCAGAGGTAATCGACGCGATTTCGTCCACACTTATTTGGCGTGAAGCGGCGTGATACTGGGCAATGTTTTTAACAAACGCTGGCTCATTTACTTTACCACGTAAAGGCACTGGCGTCAAGAAGGGCGCATCTGTTTCAAGTAATAAACGATTCAATGGGATAGAGTTAAAAACGGCTTTTTGCGTATCACTCTTGGTGAACGTGCTTATGCCGTTAACGCCGACATAGAGACCGCGTGACAGCGCCGCTTCCAAATTTAGCTGGTTGTCCGTAAAGCTATGAACTACACCCCTTATACCCTTATAGCTATCAAAGATTGGCCAAAAATCATCAAAAGCATCGCGAACATGAAAGATAATCTGTAAATTATTAGTAAGTGCAAACTCGATTTGCCACTTAAGCGCCTCGATTTGAATATCACGCGGGCTATGATTGTAAAAATAATCGAGCCCAATTTCGCCAACCGCTACGATTTTGCTATTAGAGTTTAAGACTCCGCTATCTTCTATATTCAAACTTCTATCTTCTAAAATTTGAGCTATTTCTTTCCACCCATCCTTGGTTTCGTGTGGATGGACGCCAATCGCCGCGTAGACTTCACTAAACTCAGCCGCAAATGCAACCGCCCGACGCGAGCTCTCCTCACTAGTACCAACGCAAATCATTTGATCAACGCCTACCGAGTGCGCCTTAGCAATTGTATCGTTTGAGTCCAGCGGATAATCCGCCTCGTGAATATGACAATGTGTATCGATTAGCATTTTAAGCCTTTACTGTACGTGGATCGGCTGTATGAATGTAGATCTTTGGGAATAAGACGCCCTCAAAGGGCACAACTACACCGGTTTCAAATGTTTTATTGATACGATCTGCGGTATCTGGCAAAAATGGCACCAATAAATCAGCAATTTGGATCAAGGCGCCGACAGCATAAGCCAGGACTTCAGTAAGATGGGCGCTAGCCTCTTCATCTTTTTCAATTTGTTTAGCAATTTCCCACGGTTTAACATTCTCGATGTATTGATTCAGACTGCGAACCATCAACCAGGTTTCATCAATCGCTCGATCAAACTCCAACTTCTCCATCGATTCATGGTAAGTACCCATATCGTGCTCGCCCTGCGGCGTTTCACCGATTACACCCGACTGATAACGCGTTACCATGCTGGAAATTCTTTGTGTCAAGTTACCAAGGTCATTGCCAAGTTCGGTATTATAGGCCGTTTCGAACTTCTCCCAAGTAAAATCACCGTCATCAAGCGTTGGAATATGGCGTGCAAAGAAATAACGAAAAGCATCCAGGCCGTATTGATCAATAATCATATTCGGATCAACACCATTGCCCAGGGTCTTACTCTGTTTAACACCACCGACATTTACAAAACCGTGCACTAACAACTTTTTAGGTAGTTCGAGACCTAGGCCAAGCAACATCGCTGGCCAAATGCCGGCATGAAAGCGCAAAATATCTTTACCAATCACCTGAACATCAGCTGGCCAATACTCTTGCCAGTCCGGCTTATCGGGATAGCCAATAACCGTAATATAATTCGCCAGGGCATCAAGCCAGACATACATCACCTGATCAGGGTCGCCTGGTACCGGCACGCCCCAACTTAGGTTCTTTTTTGGACGAGAGACACTGACGTCTTGCAAACCATCTTTAATAAGCTCAAGAAATTCTTTTTTACGGAACTCCGGAATAATTTGCATCGTACCATCATCAATCGCCTGTTTGATTTGATCCGTAAAAGCACTCGCCTTAAAATAGTAATTCTCTTCACTGAGCCGTTGGTACGGCTGATTGTGATCTGGACATATTCCGTTATTAGTTTCGGCTTCTTTGTCGGTTACGAATGACTCACAGCCCACACAATACCAACCCTCGTAAGAGTTCTTGTAAAAATATGGTTGAAGTTTTTGCCAAATATACTGAACAGCTTGAACGTGGTGGTCGTCGGTTGTACGTACAAAGTCGGTATAACTAGCCTTGATTTTGTTCATCAAGTTTTCGAAATTCAAATAAGTTTTATCAGTGTAAGATTTTGGATCAAGCCCAGCTTCAGCTGCCTTGGCGGCAATTTTATTACCGTGTTCATCCGTACCAACCTGAAAACGAACCGGATTGCCATTTTGAATTTGGTACCTAGCCCAAATGTCCGCTAAAAGATAGTCAAGCGCATGACCAATATGCGGCGTGCCGTTGACATACGGAATGGCAGTAGTAATGTATAGCTTCTTATCCATAAGTTGTCTTTATTATAACAGATTAGATTGTAGCTAATCGATTTAACCTACCGCCTATATCCCGTAACGGCCTCTTAAAGCGGTATAAATTTGACTAACGTCCGCGGGACTTAAAGCTCTGTCGTAAAGACGAAAGTCACCAATCTTACCCGATAATGTAGTACCTATTGTTAGAGTAGCCGGTATACCGCTAGGTGTAGATGTAAGATTAGGGCCCGTAGTAGATACATCGACACCATCAATATAAATCTCCCTTCTTCCTGTTGAATTCTGAAATACGAACGTAACAATATGCCACTTATCATCCTTAAGGTTAAAGTTACCGTAGTCATAGTAGTCATTCGTGCCACTATTAAGGTACAGTAAGAGCTTGTTGGTGCTGTACCACGAAAGATTAGCCCCTAAATCTAGGTTGACAAGCTGCTGTGTCCCCGATGGGGCAGTAGATACTAGCTTTACCGCCGCGTTCACCGACCATGCCTGATTCGAAGGTGTTTGGTTTAATGCACTAAGTACAGAAACATAGTCATTTAAACCATCGAACAATAAAGCGCCTCCGTTAGCGCTATCATATCCAACACCATTTATAAGAGTGCCGTTATTGCCATTTCCGCTTAAATCCGCCCAATTTGTTCCAGTCCCAGGATAAGACGTCGATATACCCGCATCAAAATACAGAATAGGGCAAATACCGGGAAATGGAGAACTGTCTTGGGTTATATAATAACTCTGGGTGCCCTGAGTCGCAGTTAGGCAAAACGTTTTTAGTGTATTTGTATTATTGACCGTATACTGATACGTTGTACCAGAGTTAGTCGGCAGCCCCCTACCGCCATCTGCGGCCGCAACCGTAGCTGGATAAGTTCCGTTTACGTTAATGTCGTGCGCCAATATCGCTGATGAATTATCTAAGTCCGAAAGGATAGCTGATTTATGGGCGTTTTGCTGGGCCCCATTATAAGCCACAATCGTAACCGTCGCTAGTATTGCAATGACCGCAACAACAAGGATTAGTTCAACAACCGTAAAGGCCGAGATTGCACGATTTTTAATGTTTGGTTTCATCTAGTAATAAATATAGCACGAGCACTATGGCTCAACAATGCGCGTCAGACTAACCCACTGGTTTAAATCAAGTTCTTCGGCACGCGAATCAGGGCTAATACAAGCTTTATGAAGGATAGATTCGACTTCGGCTTTTTCAATCTTTAAACCACCCGCTAAACTACTACGTAACTTCTTGCGCTTGGCCGAAAAGCCGGCTTTAACGACGCGGAAAAAGTCTTTTTCATCAATATCGGTCAAAAATGGAGTTTGTCTGGTTTTTAAAATAACCACCTGGCTGTCAACTTTTGGTGGCGGTGTAAAAAACGCAGCTGGCACGATATCACCTAGGCTTACCTCAGCAAATAACTGGGCACTGATTCCTAAAATACTCATCTCCCCTGGTTTAGCCGCCAAGCGCTGGGCTACCTCTTTTTGAACCAATAAAACCGCTGTTTTTGGTTTATTATCAGCCGTCATGAGCAGTTGTACGATTTTACTAGTGATGTAATATGGCACATTAGCAACCACGACGTAACCTTCGGGCATAACCGACAGATCAAATGACAAGATATCGCTAGTTACGACTTCCAAATCCTTACCTGGAAATTGAGCTGGTAACTTACGCGCCAGTTCAGCGTCAAACTCAACTGCTATAACTTTTTTAGCTCGGCGCAACAGCTCACTCGTCAAAGTACCAAGCCCCGGACCGATTTCTAAAACCGTGTCCTCGGCTTTTATATCAGCGCAATCAGCAATCGAACCTAAGACCATTCGATCCTTAAGCCAGTGTTGACCAAGTGATTTATTATTAACCATTTAAACCCTAGTGGCTCGCGAGTATATTATAAGCAAATTGTATACGATTATCCTCGACGCAAATACCACATTTTTCATAGCCGTTCTGGAAGGCGATTGTGGCAGATTCGACACTAGTAGAGGCCTTAACGGCATTGCGAACACCAGCATAGCCACTATTCAGCTCACTCATCAAGAAAGCTAGCTGTGTATCGATACTATAAGGATCGGGTAGATTCATCAATGTTTTTTTGCGCGCACCCGTCCACTGAGCCAATCCATCACCGGTCGTTTTAAAACCGTTTTCTTGCATAAGGTTACCCATAATACCAGCAGTTTGCGCGCGGCTAAAGCCATTCGACATAAAGAAATTCCACGCTACTATCTCGTTCTGACCTGGAGTTGTATACGAGCCTCGATACTTTGCGCCGACAACCTCAATTTGTTTTTGCGGCTCGGCGGTCGTGATACTGGCAATTTCGGTACGGCTAACCTCTTTACCATCTTGGATCAAAACTTCATAAGTAACGTTACGCGTACCCTTGACACCCGGTGTTTGCACCGCGTGATATCCAACAAACTGGTCGCCGTCTTGAATAGTCTGGACGCTAAAGTTGATAGCTTCGCTAACCGTTATCGTCTGTTTGCCTTCGCGCCAGACGCGCAGTGCCATATTAGCTGTTATTGGCGTAGACGGATCAAGCGAGATACGGTCATCCTGACCAAGCTTGATACCTTTTTCTTGTAGCATTTCACCAACTGTTTTGGCTTGAGTCCGAGCCACCGTTGTGGCGCCATAAAGCGTAAAATTAAACGGGGTTGCCCTGGTAATCGTCAATTGTAAGCCAGCACCCTCGGCCACAATATCATCGGTTCGCGTCAAAGCAGTTTTATCCTCTGGGTAAAGCGTAATACCGACGCTTTTAACGATTTGTTGAGCTGTTTGATAAGGTGTAACGATTTTTTGGCGAGTAGCGCCGTCGACCACGATAACTGGTCGTGCTCGGTAAATATTAATACTGTAGTCTTTACCCACTAATTTTTCGGTGACAGCTGGCTCAACCGCGTCATTGGTATCAACCGTTATTTTGGCCTGCTTTAAGGCATCACCAACAGTCTCGCCCTTGGTTACGATGATAGTATCGACACCTCTATCGTGAATTGTGACCAAGCGACCGCCCTGTTGAGCGTCGGTCGCAAACACCTGTGAGTGACCGAGTACAAAAAAGACAGCCAAAGCAATTAATGCAACAAAGGCCGATATAAATGCGCCCAGGTGCGCAGAACGTGCGTGTTTTAATGATTTCATGAATTAAGATACACCCAAAGCGTACTTGGACTATTATACCAAATATCGCAATTATACAAAATGCTTTTGGTTAACCTATATCTTCTCGAGCCGAGCGTATTCAGCGTTGAGCTTTTTGGTTTGACCATTATCAAAGGCAACTGTTAGGGCTAATCCATCAACGTCAACGACCTCGCCACTACCAAAGGCGGCTGATCGAACCGTATCGCCAATCGAAAATGGTTCATCACTATAAAAGTCCGCTTCGGGCACAATGCGCGGCTCGCTCGCCACGCTTGAAACTTGCGCACCCATATCCGCCAAAAATCTTGAGGCTGGGTTGTAACCCCTTTGACCAAATTGCAAACGACTCTTGGCGTACGTCAAATGTAGTTCTTCGCGCGCCCTGGTCATACCGACGTAGGCCAGACGGCGCTCTTCTTCAAGTTCGGCCGGACCGGCTTCATAGACTCTGGCATGCGGCAAAATACCCTCTTCCATACCAACAATAAAGACAACTGGAAACTCCAACCCCTTAGCAGCGTGCAGTGTCATCATAGTGACCTTTTGACCGTCACTGTCGGTATCAGCACTCGACATCAAAGCGACTTCCTCTAAAAAGTCAGGCAAACTGGCAAAGTTTTGCGCATCAGACAGCAGCGCGCCAATATTATCCTGACGTTCCTCTGCCTGTGGTGTGCCGTCATTGATATAGTCACGATAGCCAGTAAGCGTTAATAATTTTTCAATAACTTCATTCGGCGTCGAGGTTTCAAGCATTGCCTGAATTATCCGCAATTTTTCGCCAAGGCTAGTTAAGGCGACCTTGGCACGATTAGTCACCGTACTGGTTTGTTCGACATTAATCAGCGCTGACAAAATATCCATACCGGTTAACGACTGCCAAGCTAAAAAGCGCTCCAAACTAGTTTCGCCAACACCCCTGACTGGCACATTGGCAATACGACTAAAACTCATGCGGTCGTTTGGCTGATAGACCAGGCGAAGATATGCGATAATATCCTTGACTTCTTTTCGGTCATAAAAACGAACACCGCCAACGATTTGGTATGGCACCCGAAAGCGAAGGAATGCGCGCTCCAATGTATAGCTTTGGGCATTTGTCCGATACAAAATCGCAAAATCGCCATACTGTCTGGCCTTCATATTGACGTGCGTTGCAATTCGTTCGGCCACCAAATTAGCCTCTTCGGCCTCATCATACAACTCATGAATCTGGACTGGTTCACCTGGGCCTTTAGCCGTCCAGAGCTTTTTATCGGTCCGGTGGACGTTTTTTTCAATCACATTACTGGCGGCATCCAATATATTACCAGTGCTGCGGTAGTTTTGCTCGAGTTTAATCACCTTTGCACCCTTAAAGTCACGTTCAAAATTCAAAATGTTCGTAAAATCAGCCCCGCGCCAACTATAAATCGAATTATGAACTGCTATACCAGAGGCAAGATAATTATGCACCTTATCGATATCAAGGTCATAAACAACACCGTTATAGTTTTCTCGCCTCACACTCACTACTTGATCGGCTTTAAGCGTATGGTCCTGATTACTTGGAAGCGCCATGCCGGGATGAATTTGGGACGCTGGCATAAACGAAAAGGCTTCATGTGTCATAAACGCGTATTTATGAATCTGTAGCGTATCATCAACTGTTTTTGCCTGAACACCCTCAACTATCTGTTCAATTTTCCCATAATCAAGATTGTTGATCTCCGTACGAAAAGTTCCTGCTCGACCAATTCTAGAACTGTACCCTAGTGCTTTAAAGGCCAACAAATCTTTTTCATCAGTCGTATTAATCGAGAGCCTGCTTGCCGACCAAGGGCTACTGAGCGTAACGCGCTTATCACCGAATAAGACAACATTGACATTTACACGCTTTTGACCGTTTCGTGTAGTGGCCTGTGGGTAAAAATGTGGATAATCAAATAATATACCCATATCGGTCATAAGTGTTTGTGCTCGAGTAGTCGTATCAATCTCCGTATAGAGAATGTCTATGTAGTGTTGATCAAGATGTATTGATTGGTTAATCGATGCATGGAACAGCATCATCGGAATACCGTATTTGTATGCCAACAAAGCCTCAAAGTAAACGGCTTCTTGACGGCTATCGCACGTCTTTAATACCCACATACGATCTGCCCGCTCTTGATTGGCGCGAACTCGAAGACCCATGGCGTACTTCTTTCCATCAAAACGCGTACCTTTTGTAAGTCCTATGCGATATCCGTGCGCGCGAGAATACATCAAATACACAAAATACGCTGGCATCGTACCCCACCTTGCAAACAATATGTGGTTTGGCGTGGTAGTAATCGTGTCGCCCGAAGCAGTTGTAATAGTGATAACTTCACCCTTGTAAGGAAAACTTTTACGGGTAGCTACTTTAAAATAACCCGTTGAGCCATAACCGCTGGCGGCGCGAACCATGGCGCCTTCTTCAATTGTCTCTATTTTCTTCATGCCTTCGCTCGTCTCGACTAAACTGCCCTCCACTAAACACTGCCAATCATCACCAACTACGCAGATATTGTGCTGGTCGTTCACCAGTGCCTTTACAATGGCATACTGAGCGGCGTTGGTATCCTGATACTCATCAATTAAAATGTGCTTAAAGTTAGCCTGCCACTTTTTACGAACATCTGGCGCTTCTTTGAACAGGCGAACGACCTCTAATAGCAAATCATCAAAATCAAGCGCTCCGGCAGTCCTGCGCATATCTTCATATTTTTTATAAATCTTGGCGACGTTTTTTTGATACGGCGAATTGGCCACGGCTTCGTATTCGACTGGGTTAGTCATTTCGTTTTTGGCATTTGAGATTGCGCTACTGGCCGACTGCGCTTTAATATCGCGGTCACTAATCGACAATTGCTTCATCGCCTGTTTAATCAGCCCACGACGATCATCTTCATCATAA
>JAJZQE010000021.1 GCA_021847685.1 bacterium
TGACAACAATGAACCCTTGGTGTATTGATCAACATGGCTCGAGTGGTCTGACTGAACGATCGCGTCAAAGCAAGATTAGCCAAGCGGCGGCCGAGACTAAATTACTAACTTTCATTAATAAAAATTTTGATAAAGATCAGCCGGTTTTACTAGCTGGCAACTCAATTCACATGGATCGGCGCTTTATCAGTGCGTTGTGGCCACGGGTTGATGCTAAATTGCATTACCGTATGCTCGATGTTAGCGCCTGGAAAGTGGTGTTTGAAGGCAAATTTAATAAGAAGTTTGCTAAACCGCAGGATCATCGAGCGCTCGGCGATATTCGTGGTAGTATTATGGAATTACAATATTATTTAGCTAAATTTAAACTCTAAAAACCGGTCGGTTGGCTATTTATACTAGCCCAAAAAGTCTGATAGTGCCAAACAAGGGCGAGGTTTTGTGGTTTTATAAAAGCGTTCACTGTCAAGGTGATTTATTGACTTTTTATTATGATTGTGGTAATTTTTACAGAGGTAGATAATAAAAATACACATGGTAAACACTATTAAAGAATTACGGCACGAGGCTCTTCCGTCGGCAGAGCAACCGCTGTCGTCGCCTCGCCAGATTGCTGATATAGTTCTTAATTATTGCGAAAAAGTAGCTCAGGGCCAAGACCTAGATATTATGAGCATATCCGCTTCAGTTGAAGAGGCGGAAGCTGAATTGGCTATCTGGAACTGGGGTGATACTCAAGGACGAATAACTCCAGAATATGCTGAAGTGAGAAAAGATGTGATTTTAGAAATTGCGAACAGCCTTCGGTCAACTCGACAGTCGGAAGAGGATCCTAATAAACCAAAAACAACTGCACTTGCTGCTGCTTTTAGCCATTCATTTTTGGGAATATCGCCGAATATTACTGATTATGTTGGAGAAACCCAGGATAGTCTTCAGGTTCTCCGGGCGCTCGCTTCTGTGCCCGAACTCGCCTCGGCGTATCATACGAAATGTCATGGTCTGGCATATGATCTTGCGTTTGACCCAAATTGCGGAGACATTGTTGGCAAGCTACTTGATGATAGGTCGACCCTAGGCCAGCTCGAGGGGTTGCGCGTTCTCCGAGACATAACCTCGGTCATGCAGTATTCAGCTGGATATGATAGTGCAGAGGACGGGGCTGTCCGTATTGCGGATAAAATGTGGGAATATATAAGTGATGACAAAATCAAAACCTGGATGCCACAGGCGGTTGCCTTATCGTCGGTAAATCGCATCAATCTTGGAGAGGCGCCCCTTGATTCAATTGAAGGGATTGCACCAGAGATAATTGAAGAAGAAAAAGAATATGCACGTGGCAAGCATTTCTCTGGCGATTGGGCGAAGTTCCGTCCAATTCAGCTGGCCCCTGGTATGATCGGAGCCCGCAGCGCATACGGTATCATCGAGGGTGCGGCGCTGGTTGATAAGAATCGGGTGGATTCGAATATATTTGATGGATTACCGCTCCGAGATATTTTCGCCATGTGTGGCGTAGAAGTGAGCGATGAAGAGGTCGAGTTGTTTCAGGAATTACGGAGTCCTGGAATACAGGGATATCTTGAATGGCAACTAGGAGGTGTTAATCTGGGCGATATCGATTTAGCGGCTCAGCTTAAACTCGTTAATTATATTGGTACACGACCCGCTGAGGATTTTAATAGAGTAACAAAGGTCAGCTCTGACCTATCGGACGGTGATGGACGGACATCTTTCTTAGAGGCGTTTTTAGCGACAGAATTTGGCGAAGATTACGGTGACGCCATACTAGATATTGCCGAGCACGCATCGCCCGAGCAGTCCGCCCATATATTTGAAACGATTAGGTCACTGCGAACACGAACGGGGGAGTTTGCTAAAATGTTCCAGGCAATTGATCCCAAGCTGGCCAATGCAACCGAAAGGGCGCTTAATGGGCGTATTACAGATGCCTTAACGTCTTTGCAGGAAGTGGCCGTCAGGGGATCGCTACACGAAGACGTGGCGCCGCATCAGAAGAAGGCGGACTATATATATGATGGTCGGTTCGATATCGGTGTAGGGTCGATGGGCGAAGCAATTGAGATATTAGACGGTCTCGAGAAGACATTTGGACTGATGCACGACATCATCGATGCCAAGGATATTAAGATTACAAAAGTTAATAACGGCGAAAACCAGTTTGTATTATATAGGCTGATGAGCGGTGCTATTGGCAACATGATGGTTTATATCCGTCCCGAAGGTGCTTACGGCTATGATAAAAATATAGAACACGGCAATCGTAAGGGGGTTGAGGCGTCAATCAGTTTTATGGTGGATCCAATTGATCCCCACAAGCTACTTATGCCAAAGGATCCTTCCGCTGTTAGTATTCGTTTTGATCATGAAGGCCGTTTGGTTGATGAGCCTCCAGATAGTGATAAGCGTGATCCAACGCGCAAAGACGGATTAATTTCTGTTGACGTGAGTTCTGGCGTAGGGCGATCAGATTCTTTACCTGTACAGATTGGTCGATTTATTGCTGCGGGCAATCGGATACGTGCGCAACGCGAGGGGACGGAGGATTCATTACATCATAATACGAACTATTTCAACCAAGACAAATATGGTGATAGTGATGGTTTTGCGTGGCTTGCTCGAGGTGTTATACGCCAATTTGAGCTGTTAAGAAGAGCAACTAATTACAAAAGGCTTGGAAAGTTTACGTCTGGAGTATTTAATAACAAGACCGGCGCGTCGGTTGATGAATGGTCTGAGCTTGAAGAGGCTGCTTAATTACTTTTTAGATAACTCGTCAACCGTTTGTCTAGAATGGTCCGCATAGGAGTGAATTATAAGTTTGCATAATTGGCGAAACGCTTCAGCTATGGGATGGCTGTCGACTATTGTTGCCATTTGAGTCTCGCCGAACGCGATGAGGGCGACTTTATTGCCATATATATCGATTTCAACAGGTGCAGTGTAGAATCCCTCGGGTAGGAAGGTGCGATGAAACAGCATCGCCTCGTCCTCGCCGGATTTAAGGTGTTGTAGAGCTAACTCTGTCATAGGAGTGAGTGCATAGGTATTAATGCCAGATTGCGCACGTTTTCTTCGATAGTTGTCGAGATAATCACGACCCAGATCGGCGACATCAGCAGACGAGCGTATAAGGTAAATATCCTTGTGAGCACGAAGTGTGTCGTCGTATACTTCCTTGATACCATCTATACCCTGAAGGGTCCGTGTACCAGGAAGCTCATTGCTAACGTAAAATAGGTCTATTAATGGCAAAATACCCTGCTTAACCTCTTGCTCGTTGCGAATTACAACCTTGCGTCGCTTTTCGGCAAGAGCCTCAAGTGCTGAAGGATGGGTTGGGGCATAGAGCAGCTTTTTTCGTTGGTCGGTGGACTCTTTTTTAGTGGCTAGACCGAGTTTTTCTAGTTTTTCGCAGATCATATAACCATTGGTACGAGATTCACCGGTTTTATCGGCGAGGTCAACTGGAGTAAGGGCGCCGCTTTCAACTAGAGCCATATAACCACGTGCTTGACTGTCTGTTAGGCCAGCCTTATGAAGAATAGCTATGTATTCTTGCCCGTTTTTACTATCTGTCAGGTTATCCATATCGGTATAATAGCAAAGATTTATGCATTTGTCAATACTGTATTGACAAATTATGCAGACGAATTACCTCTGTTATATACATTCTTTGATAACACAATATTGACATTTAATACAACTAATGCTATTATGTAACACAGTTGATCGAGAGGCAAATTGATCGACAAGTACGTTGAAAGGGTGGGATGTAGAAATAGCGTGAAGGATTGAGTCCACGCACATACATATGTGTCGGTGTTGATTCTCCTCTAACGCGTCGGGTGCTCGCCTGAGCCTGAGAAGTTCGGGAAGGAGACGACTATATATGAGCGAAAGCTCCATCAACCATTCAACTTTTAAAACAAGCTGCCTAGACCGCCACGTCCAAAGTGGCGGCTCGCTCCGAGCGGTTGAGTCGTCTGACCAACTCCACCGCCCAGAGCGGGTACTAAAGTATCTGCACGCACATTGACATTATATTCTCCTGACAAATAGGTCTGGTCGGGATTCTGGCAATACTAGTAGCCGGTATCCTGATCAGACACGACGTTTGCGCCTTCAAGTGCGCACGTGATTTGACAGGAGAAGGGTCAGAAATGACCATCATCAACGCCACCCCGCACAGCCTTGTCCTCCTCGCGGAGGACGAGGCTGGCGCCATCGCCGGCGTCGTCGGCTTCGGCCGCGGCCGGTCGGCCACGTTCCGTCAGGTGGCAGAGTTGGCGCCGTCGGGGCTTGTGCCCCGAGCGGCCACCAGCAAGTTGGCGCTCGAGCCGGTCGAGGTCGACGGTGCGATGATCCCCGTCGACCGCACGGCCTACGGGGAGGTGCAGAACCTCCCCGAGCCCGACGGCGAGACGACGTACGTCGTCTCGCTGCTCACGGCGCAGGCCGCCGCCGCGGGTGGCCGCCCCACTGACGACTTGCTCGTCGTGGGCGAGGCCGTCCGCGATATGGACGGCAAGATCATCGGGTGTACCGGCTTCGGTCGCATCTGACGATGCCAGTGTGAGTATCACTGGACACCAAAACTACTCTCATCCAACTGTGAACATTCTCAACGTCGAGCAAGCGAGTTGGCGCTTTGCATCGACCTGTTGCCTAACAGTAAATTGGCCGCCGAGATATCTCGAATCTCATACGGAGGGCGCGATAGTCGCCCTCCAAAATACTTGAAGCCTCATTCTTTGTACAAATTTTGTACACGGCAATGAGCGTTCAAGGCTCAGTAAGGAACAGTACAGTAAATTTTATGAATACACCTAATCCAGCAGATATTTTTGGCCGTCGGACACAGAGCCGAGACGGTCTTGAGACACCTGTTTATACATATGACCGGGAAACTCTTGATATGTCAAAAGATGGCGAGGCGTCTAACGCTCGTGCGGTTGATTTTCAATTAGGTAACCACGAGCTACCGATTGCTCATTTTCGCGAACAAATTATTAGCTCGGTTGTGAATAATCAAGCCACGGTGATTACTGCCGAAACGGGCGCGGGCAAGAGCACCCAAGTGCCACAGTTTTTGGCTGAGGCTGGGTACGAAGTGATTGTCACGCAGCCGCGCGTGGTAGCGGCTCGTAGCGTTGCTGAACGCGTGCAAACTGAAGTTGTTGAAAAGTATGGCGCTGATTTTAAAGATTTTGTTGGGTACCGTACCGCTCGTGAACGTGGCGACAACCCGGCCAACCAGATATTATTTGCTACAGACGGTCTACAGTTGGTGCGCGAGCTGAGTGGTAATGGTGTTGGCAAGAAGCAAGTCCTTGTACTGGACGAAGTCCATGAATGGAATGAGAATATGGAAGTACTCGTGGCGTGGGCTAAGCAGCACATGGCCGATGACCCGAACTTCAAAGTCGTTACTATGAGCGCCACAATGGAAGCGGAAAAGCTATCAAATTACTTTGCTGATTATGGTAAACGCGAGGTTCCTGTAGTAGAGGTGCCGGGTCGGACGTTTGAAGTGAAAAAGAGCGAAGGCGGTGATGTCGCTAATGAGGCGATTAAATTTGCAAAAGCCGGTAAGAATACCTTAGTTTTTGTGCCCGGTAAGCAAGAAATTGACCAGGTGATTGCACAGATAGAGCGAGCTAACATACCGGGTGCAACAATTTTGCCACTGCACGGACAGATGGAGAAGGAAGACCAACGCAAGGTGTTCAATAAACAACCTGGCGTGAAGATTATTGTCGCGACTAATGTAGCGCAAACAAGTGTTACCATAGAAGACATTGACGCAGTGGTAGATAGTGGCCTGGAGCGTCAAAATCAGGTGAAGAACGGTGTGGAAGGGTTGTATTTAAACCCGATTTCACAGGCTGACTGCCTGCAGCGTGCTGGTCGCGCTGGCCGCACGAAGGATGGTGAGTATGTACTCGCGCAGCTTGACAACAACCCGTTTGTTGGCATGAATGACCGCCAGCCATACAGTACACCGGAAATTCTTAGGACTCGGCTTGATGGCATGGTGCTGCGCTTGGCAAAAAATGGCTTTGATGCAAGTGCAATGGAATTTTACCACCAGCCTGATCACGGTCAAATTAATAATGCAAATAAACGATTGCAAAAACTCGGTGCACTCAGCGAGGACGGGACGATTACAAAAGTAGGCCGCGATATGGAACGGATGCCGGTTGAGAGCCACTATGCTCGAATGATGATTGAGGCTCGCCAGTTTGGGCCCGAAGTACAATTGCAGTTGGCGACACTACTAGCTGTCCAAGAGGCCGATGGAATTTGCCAATTTGCTACTAAAAGCCGCCCGTGTGATGAACGATGGCGCCAGCTTTTAGTACCTGGTATGAACGACTCCGACATGATTAAGCAGCTTGAGCTATTTATCGCAGCCGAGAGGATGTCGGATAAGGAAAAGCGTGACAATAACCTTTATGTAAAAGCGATTAGTAAAGCTAGGGAAGTGCTACGGCAATTACGCGGAATTGAAAAGCTTGGGGGCCAGGATATTACGCGGCCTACCGTTGAACAGCGCGGGCAATTAATAAAATGCGTGCTGGCCGGCATGGTAGATAACCTTTATGTAAGTAATTTTGGGGATTATTCAAATGCAAGTGGCGATTATCGTGCGGTAAGTTCAAAACGAATGATATCGCCTGCCAATATGGTGGTTGGTATGCCATTTGACCTTGAAGTCAATACACGACGGGGTAATACTACGCTGCACCTTATCGAGCATATAACAAATGTTCCTTCCGTTGAGACGCTGCGTGAGGTTGCGCCCCAGTTATTTAGCGAGCGCGACAAAGGCCTGTTTATTGGTAATGAGGGGCTAATATACCAAAAATATACACATATGTTTAATGGCCAAGACACTGGTGAAGAAGGGAGTCGGCCTGCCGAGGCGAACGAAAAGCGTCAGCAATTTTTAGCCCGTCGGATCGTTGAAAAGTATTGGTACTTACCTGAGACACAAGAAACACTACGGCAGGTCGAGGATCTGAACAATCGGATTCCTGGCTCCGTTGGCGTTATAAGGCTTGAAGACATTGTTGACGTTGTGGAAGGTATATTGCCATTAAGCGTAGACACACTTGAGGCGGCCAACGAATATGTACCTGTGTTTGGCATTGATGATCTAGTATCACCGGTGGATCGTGAGAAAATTATTGCCACTACGCCGGATAGTATCAACGGAATGCCGGTTATATATAAAGACGGCGTGCCAACAATTCGGGGTACATTACCGGAAGACAATATACTAGACCTTGATGTCGAAGCGATGAAACTGCCTGACGGCCGGGAGGCCAGGATAGCGTATGGGTGGCAGGGTAGTATAGGGATTGCTGAGTATCAAGCCCGAATTATTCAGCAGCGTCAGGCGCAACAAGAGCGTCATGAAAGAAATATAGAACGCGCATTAGAGTATTTGCGTGCCGGCTACGATGAGTATAATGCGGGGCGTTTCATTGGTGACGCCGCAGCGGCCAACGAAGCGACGTGGCTTTATAAAAATGAACAAACGGTGGCCGTGGAACGTGCTGCTGTTTATGTCGAGCGGATGGTGGCGGTTCTTGATGGGCTTAGGGTCCAAACGCGCGACCTTTATAGCCGTAGCCAGGTGGAAGATATCGAAGATTTGCCCCATGATATTACACAACCAATATTAGCTATTCAGGATGAGCTTAGCGCACTTACCCAGGAGGTCGAATTTATGAACACGGCTGTACGGCAAGGCGCGCGGGTTGAAACGGCTACTTATGAAGCGCGCATAGCACAGGCGGGGTCACGTTTGGGACAGGCGCTAAAAGTGCTTGAACGCTGGCGGCTTGATGAACAAGATCGGGCGTCTAAACCAGTTACAACCGATGACTTACGGGCGTTGATGAATAAATTTAATAGGCACTAGAAATCTCTGAGAGGTGATAAACCATTATCGCCTCGAATGAGCTTTCAGTTTGAAAGTTCAGCACATTACAATCTAAAATTCGAGTCTTCCCGACTCGCTACCATGCAAGTGATGGCGAAGGGGAGGGCTCGACACAAGGTCATGCCCCCGTTTCCCCAAAAGGGAGGAAGGAGTGAACTATGTCTGATCTCACGCTTGAGGAAGTGTGTCGTCGGTTCCGGGCTAGGGCCGCGGTTCAGGCGGTTCGGGCCGCCCACGAACTGTGGCTGTCGAGTGCGACGCAGGATACGAAAGCCTGGGCTGTGGACCAGGCACGGAAGGCTCTCCACGACTGGGGGGACGACGTGGAAAAGATCAGAGCTGATCTCACGAAGATCAGCATCAAGGTTCCGTTCTGGACAGGCGGCGAGCAAGCACCGGAGGGTGGACAGTGGATCCTCGTCGACGTAGGCGAGGGTGGCCCATTCGGCGTCGACAGGTGGGCGAGCTTCGCACCACACTACTGGTCCACGGACCTCCTGTACCTCCTGCTCCTGGCGGGGTACCCCCAGGGTCCAGGGCAGGATCTTGCAACTAGGTTTGTCGGCGCTTTGCGCGCCGACAGCGGTGCGATGAACCTTGACCAGTATTGGCCCAAATACATCAGGGTTTCGTGATATCTGCGCCTCATGGCTACGGCGTAAATATAAATAGTAGCCAACTCCAAATCTTCTGTGAGGTGAAACTGAAGAACGGGCAATTGTGATTTCGCCCGAGTAAGCGGGATATCCCGCAGCAATCACACAACCGCCGTGAGGTGGGGAGACGCTGTTCGCACCTTAGGTGCTTGAACTCCTCCCCGCTTCCGGCAAAAACTGTCCACAGATGAATGTCTGTGCTGATGAGTCCAAAAGGACGAAACAGATGAATTATGCGCTGTTCTGGCGAGTAGTTTCCTTGTCGATACAAAAAGATCGGATTTGCCTCTCGAGTAGATATTCGGGGTGGGCCAATAGCTATCGTATCTTTTTGATGAGGAGACTATTCACCAGAGTAAGCACATATTTTTTAAATAGTCTTAAGTATAACAAAACTGGACGTCACATATGGTACCCTGTAAACTATAGTTATGTTAAGCCACAAAGAGCTGCACGATTTTTTATTATCATTTCCCAACGCTTGGTTAGATTTTCCGTTTGGTGAGGA
>JAJZQE010000022.1 GCA_021847685.1 bacterium
ATACATAATATGCTACTCCCAAAGGTATGGATACCATAGTGGCTAACGAGGTTGGATAAATGGTAAAATATATCTATATGGACGATGCAACAACAAAACTAGTAGCTGAAACAGCCGTAAAGTTGGCAGATTCCGCAGTACGCTATACCGCTGGTATTGTCACCGATAAAATCACTAAAATTAAAGCGAAACGTGACGATAAGCAAACGATTCGTGAGCTTGAGGATATTGTAAACGAATTGCTCGAGGACAAGAGCGAGTTAATCCGCATAGCGAAGACCTATGAGCAAGAACTTGTATCTCAAAAAATAACCGAAAAAGACATCAAATACATTACTGATAACGTACTACCACTACTAGAAAAGTTTGTACCAGCAAATCAAAAAGAGACGGTAGACCAGATTAAATCTGTCATATCAGTTGAGACGCTGACCATTATGCAACTACTAGGCTTTAACTATAAGCGTGCTATTGGTGAGCCGCTAACGGCACTATTACAGAAAACCATAGAGTCAAAGATTCCAGCAAACAGTACCACTAACCAAAAGATGCAATTAGCAATTATTGAACTGGTCAAAGACCCTGAAGCAGCGAAGCGCTACGAGATACTAACTGGCGTCAAACTATCCCAGTAGATATACCATAACAGTACCATAAGCAAATTGTCCAAATTACCTTATGCTTACCTCTGTAAAATCGGCGGATTCTAGCAGTTTTTGGTTATCTATGCTTATACCTATATTGGCTTATCAACAGTAATTAGTTTAGGTGTTATAAATCACCTCGTGTACGCAGGTATTATACATTTTTGTTACCTCATCACTATACAATCCAAACTTATTACCATCTCTGGTATGGCTGTTTATTTCGCCTATAGTCTTATACTTGCCGAGTACATCTAGCCATAATCGACTGCATATCTTCTTTGCTTCAGATGTATCGCCCTTGCTGTCTCCCTTAAAGACTTGGTTTGCTGCGTAGTCGCTACAGTCGTAAACAAACGATGCCTTGTCAGTGTCGTTGGGCGTTCGATTGTATGCGTGATAACCCCATAGCGAAACTGGCAGTACGATTACTAGACCTAATAGCAAAATCGTTTTTATCACGGTGCTATAACCAGCCTTATGGTTGTTATTGGTTACACGAGTGCCTACTATCGTATCTGCAACATAGGCGATGACTATTGCCACAATACCTTGCAAAATACCCGCAAAGAACGCAAATGCTATGAGCAAAAAACCTATAGTAACCAGTACCTTGTTTGTTGAGCCAGATTGAAAAACCATAGGACTAAAGATAGCCCTAGCGGTAGGTTCTTTTAGCTTGTGTCCCATCACCAACCCAATGAGGCTACCGCCGACTATACCTAGTGAGAGTGCTATGACCCAGTTCTGAAATGCAACATCCATGATACAACTCCTTTACTTATGGACTACAGTTGATTGACGCTAGATTCTGGTAATACTGAGTTTGATACTGAGCCAACTTCGCATCGTGAGCAGGTTTATTAGCGTCTATCTGACTCTGTGTGTATCCACTAAACGACATGCCATGAGCAGAGGCGTAATTATTCCATGCAGTTATCTGATTGTTCCAACTAGTATTCTCTGAGGTTACCTGTGAGTTATACAGGCTGGTATAGGATGATTTCATAGACTCGTTACATATCGGAGTTGCAGGCGTGGGGGTTGTAGCGGTCTGTTGTGGGGCGGTATTGGCGTTGGTCTGTGTTTGCTGATTAGTGGTTGTAGGGGTTTGAGCCTTAGACTGTGTAGTAGATATGGCAGTTGTCGATTCACTAGCAGTCTGGTCTGTAGCTGTAGTATCTACTGACTCGCTATTGTCGGATTGCTTGTTGGGCTTATCTTGCTTTGCTTCCTGTTTGGTCTGAGCGGATTCATTGACAGTTTTAGGGGGAGTAGCGATGTTATATGCAAACACTGTACCGGCTGCTAAAACAGGTACGATTGCTATTAAGCCTGCTAGTTTTAACTTACCGATTTTCAGTAGTGATTTCATTGTATTTAACCCCTTAAATAAAAAAGCGACAACTCACTAGGCTGTCTAGGTCAAACACAAAGAGTTGAGCTCTCTGAGTCTTTCGTGAGTTGCCGCATTTAATGCTCAACTACACGTGCAGAACTCACGCTTTTCTTTGTGTATAACCTAGACTACTTCATTATATAACAATGATTTCAAAATATGCCCCGTTTTATGATTTTTCGCTCCTGTGTCAAATCGTAGAACCCTCGTCCTAAATCAAAAGTTGATGTTGTCCCCATCATGCATAAAAATCGTGTGTTTTTACGGTTATTTACAGTAAGTTCGTCAATTATTTTGCGTTTAAAATTAAAAGATGATCATAAGTACGTTTCGCAAATATAAACGTAAAAATCGAACCAAGCTAGAAGCAATTCTGGCGATACCTGCTAGCATAAGTAATTTGACAAAGCAATACTATTGTTGTCTATTCTACAACATCCAGTCCTAATCTGTTAGCGCTTAAAAAATGTCCAAAAAAGCATAATCGCTATTGACTTTTCGCCTCAACTTTGATATAATACCCTCGTTAGCAACGAAGCAAATTCGTAGACCACTCGGTCAAGTCTATACTCACAATTAGCCCATCAGGTAACCAACCTTGAATCGGGCATTTTTTATTTTCAGCGAGTTTTACGTCTCGTTTGTGGGGTTTGCTATATCAAAAATACTTAATAACCATAAAGCACGCCTCAATATGTAGGTGTCAGTTTGGTGCTGTTTCAAAGGAGAAACAATGAGCATCAAGAAACTCAAGAAAGAACAGTTCACACTGTTACGCATACTCCAGTTTGTCTATGACAACTTCACGGAGTTTGAAACACGCGTTACGTTATCTAGCGATGACATACAACGTGGACGCAAAGCCCTAAAAGAACTAGAAGATGTAGCCCTAAAAAGTATAGGTGAACATCATGGACGGTAGCATAATAAGCCGATATTTAGGCGAAGATATGCGAGACTTGAAAAAGTCTACACCTAGTAAAGAGGCATTGGAACAAGCTAGGTTTTTTCTCTCACTTTTCAAGCAATTTCGGTTGCTACAACAGGGGTGAGGGAGTATAATTAGAGATGGCTACAATTTAATGACATTAGTTGAGAACGCAGACGGCGGTTTCTGGTTTCCTGTCATTAGGAAGTAGCCCCAGGAGCCGCCTTTTGTGTATCAAAAACTAATTACAGGAGATATAAGGTAATGAAAAACGACAAAAAAGTAAAGGCTATAGCACTCTGTCGAGTGTCTACAGTTAGGCAAGGTATTGAGGGGTCAAGTCTTGAAGCACAAGAAACACGAGTGTATGACGCAGCAGCATATTTTAACGCTGAGATAGTGAAATTATGGAGCATTAAGCAATCTAGTCGCAAGGGCAAAAACTATCAACGCAAAGACCTCGTGGAGATGTTGGCTTTTGCTAAAGCTGATAAGCAGGTGCAGTACATCATTGTGGACGAGCCAGACCGCTTTATGCGCGATATTGAAATGTACTATCACTGGAAAGTAGAGTTTAGAGAAAAGGCTGGAGCAAGGCTGGTTTATGCCAAGAAGCCCCATCTTGCTAACGATACGAGCATGGTGGGTACGATGGAAGAGATGATTGATGTATTCCGTGGCGAAGCAGCTAACTTAGAGCGTATCACCAAGACTACTAGCAACATGCAGGCTCGAGTTGCAGCTGGCTACTACCCTAGCAACCCAAAGACAGGCTACCAACGCACAGAAACAGCAGGGCTACACGCCCCTAAAGAACCTGAATGGTCAATCTTACGTTCCGGCTTCTTGCAGGTGCTTGAGGGTATACCGATTAAAGATGTGGTGGCTAGTATTAATGCAGCTGGCTATAAGGAAAAGTCTGGAAAATTACTAGATGCTCATCGCTTTAAGATTATGCTCAATGACCCGTTCTATGCTGGCATTATTCAGATGTCTAGCTGGACAGTGAACCCTCACGGCTTGCACAAGGCTATGATTACACCAGAGCAGCATGCACAGCTAAAGAATATCGTTAAGGGTGTAGTATACAGCCCTCATAAGCAGTATAACGCTGACTATCCACTGTCTAAGATAATGACCTGCAAAGAGTGTCTAGAAGAGGGCGCAAAGAATCCTAAGATTGTAGGGTACAAGAATAACAACGGTAAGGGCAACGTCTACCACAGGTATAAATGCAGGACTTGCAAGCAAAACTATATACTCCGAGATGAGCTACATAGTGAACTTGGTGATATTTTTGCCAACTTACGACTAGCAGAAGCAAAGGTGAAGGACTTTCTGTCAGGCTTACGCCACGCATGGGAGCAAGAGCAAGCTACATCATATAACACGACCGAGGGACTAAAGAACCGCCTAGCCACTCTTGAGAATGATAAGAAAGCCGTAGTACTAAAACAAGCCCTCGGTAATCTAGCAGATGATAGAGCGGATATTGCGATAGAGGCATTAGATGAACAGATCGCTGACGCTAAGAATCAGATTGCAGCCATATCAACTATTGAGAAGGACTTCGTGGATTTTGTAGAGTTCTCGATTAACACAATAGAAAACTTCAGGGAGCGATTCTGGCAATTAGACCAAGAACATCAGGTGATGTGTAAACAATTGCTGTTTCCAGACGGTTTTTCTGTTTCACGAGACAAAAAAGTTTACACACCAACGATTAGTGACTTCTATCTCTGTATAAATACAGAAAAGAGCCACAAAAATGACTCTTTTACTGCTAAATCTTCACTATGGTACACCCGGACGGATTCGAACCGCCGACCCTCTGTTCCGAAGACAGATGCTCTAATCCACTGAGCTACGGGTGCGTACCAGAGGTCATTATATCACGAACAATTAAGTTGGGCTATAATGGTGCCATATGGAAATTCACTCAAATATCCCCCTCAAAAACTTTACAACCATGAAACTTGGCGGCAACGCTCGTTTCATGACCGAAGTCCGTACACCCGAAGAAGTCGTCGAGGCGTATCATAGCGCCAAGGCACAGTCACTACCTGTTTTCGTACTTGGCGGGGGCAGCAATGTCATTGCCAAAGACGAAGGTTTTAATGGACTTATTATTCATATGCGTATCCCCGGATTTAGCGTTATCGCCGATGACCTTAACTCGACAACGATTCAAATTGGCGCTGGTGAAGACTGGGATTCGGTCGTTAAGCGTACGGTTGATATGCGCCTAAGTGGTATCGAGGCTATGTCGGCTATCCCGGGCACGGCCGGCGCCGCTCCGGTTCAAAATATTGGCGCTTACGGCCAAGAAATTGCCGATACCCTGGAATCACTTGTCGCCTACGACACTCAAACTGATAGTTTTGTCACACTTTTAAATGAAAACTGCGAATTTTCATACCGCCAAAGTATTTTTCGCAGTAGTCAAGTCGGCCGCTACATTATTGTATCGATTACATTAAAACTCTCTAAAAACCTGCCACAGCCACCTTTTTATGAGGCGTTGCAAGCCTATTTTGATCAGCGCGACGTCCATATTTTTACTGTAGACACGGTTCGAAACGCGGTTATTGATATTCGCGCCAATAAATTACCCGACCCAAAACTACTACCAAATGCTGGTTCATTCTTTAAAAACGCTATCATCGAAGATTGGCAAATTGCCGACTTAAAAAACGCTAATCCCGACATGCCAACCTATGATATGGGCGACGGTCGTTTCAAAATACCGGCCGGCTGGTTAATTGAACAGACTGGCTTAAAAGGTAAAGTGTTACATGGTATGCGCGTTAACGACAAAAACGCCCTTGTTTTGATTAACGAATCGGCCACCGGTTATCAAGATCTTGCCGCCGCCCGCGATGAAATAATCAGTGCTGTCCGCGATAAGTTTAAAATTCAACTCGAACAAGAGCCACTTGAAGTCTAAAACGCTTGCGGTTTAACCTAAAAAAACTTATGCTATAAGGTATGAATCGCCGTGGTTTTACGATTGTCGAGTTGCTAATTGTCATCGCACTTATGGGCATACTTTTAACACTTAGTGTAGCTAATCTGCGCGGTACTCAAGTCAGCTCGCGCGATACCGAGCGCAAGATTGATGTCGACACGATCGCCTCCCAACTAGAGATATTTTACAAGGTCGGCACAGACAACTCCACAGTCTTGGGTCGCTACCCATCAACAGCAGAGGCGAACGGTAGCGCCAATATTCAAGCAAGTTTTCGTGACGCTGACCTAAAATCATTCACACCCCCAGGGGCAACCTCTGCCGATACCGGATTTGTGATGGCAACCAATAATACTCAAACTACCAGTGGAGTTGCGCCGCAACCAACCACATCGACTTATGTCTACCAGCCCCTGCAACAAGACGGATCGTTATGTAGCCTTAGCTCACAGGCCTGCACTAAATTCAATCTGTATTATAAGTTAGAAACCGACGGCCTAGTTTATATGAAAACGAGTAAAAACCAATGATAATCCACCGGAAACAATCCGGCTTTACGGCTGTTGAATTATTAATAACGCTATTTGTAGCCGCCGCCTTTTTAGTAACCGGCTACCAACTGTATGCCCTAATCATCAAGGACAGCGGCAATGCCCGCGCTCAGGCCCGTGCCGCCAATGTCGCCTATGACTATATTCGACAATATTCGCCATCAGCAGGCAACCCATGTGTAGCTTCTACGCCAGTTAGCAACGCACCCATCACTGTTAGCGGCCTGCAGCATGTTACAGTCACAGTTACTTATACTTGCCCTTATTCCAGCACACCGACAATAACCAAAGTTGATGCAATTGTTTACTATAATTCACCGCAACAATCGGTCGAGTATGCCACATATGTCAATAAGTAAATTGGTTTCTAAAAAAATACAAAAAGGCTTTACGATTGTCGAGCTATTAATTATTGCGCCAATCGTTATATTGGTGATCGGGGCATTCATATCTGTTATCGTAAATATGACTGGCGAGGTCTTGATGGCTCGAGGCGCCAATGCGATGGCCTACAATATCCAAGACGCGCTTAACCGTATCGAAGCCGATGTCAAACTCAGTACAACCTTTCTTTCGACCAATAACATCGCCCTAACATCGCCGCAGGGCTATGACGATGGCACGGCAGCCTTTCATAATGTTAGTACGACCAATGGTGACCAATTAATTCTAAACACATTAGCTACAACCGGTAATCCCCTGTCAACCACTAGTGGAGTCGTGTACTTAACCAATCAGCCCTATGCGTGTAATAGTACGCAAGTAGGCCAAAACAAACCGCTGACCGCTAATATAATTTATTTTGTAAAGAATAATACGTTGTGGCGACGCGTTATTATGCCGTCAAACTATAAAACTGCCGGCTGTTCAGTGCCGTGGCAACAGCCAGGCTGCAACCCAGCCATTATCACCAGTCCTACCCCGCAGACGATGTGCCAAGCCCAAGACGAAAAGCTAATCGAAAACATTAACCCGAGCGACTTTGATATCCAGTATTTCACATCAGCCAACACCACAACGGCGGATTCGGCCAGTACTAACGTCTCAAATACTGATGCCCAACGTTCAGCTTCACTTCAGGCCGACACCACTGTTATTGCTTCATTTAATATGACTAACACAATTGCCGGCCGTACCGTCAATCAAGCTGGTTCAATCCGAGCCACAAAACTCGACGTTAACGCCTCAACCATTGCGGTTGTGACGCCTCCAGTATCAGCACCGATTGCACCATCAGTTACCGCCAGCCTATCTATACCTGATAAAATTGTCTTTTCATGGGGGCGCGTAGCTACGGCCGATACTTATACAATAAATTACAGCATTGCCGGCGGAGCATATGCGCCTGGCGCCACCAACCAAAACATTACATCCTATAGCGTCAGCGCAACTCGCGGTCAAAACGTTTGCGCCATGGTCTACGCTAACAATAGCGTTGGCTCGTCGCCAGCAGGATCGGCTTGCGCCACTATTCCTAACTGGTATGCCCTAACTTATCAAAATGCATGGACAGATTATACTGGTGGCTATGCAACCGGCGCTTATACGAAAACTAATACCGGTGTCGTTGTCCTTAAAGGGCTAATAGCTAAAGGTAGTACGCCAACTAGCGGCGAGGTAATTGCCAATCTACCAGTCGGTTATCGTCCGGCCGAGAATTATATGTTTTTGATTGGAACTAACGCAGCAGGCGCACGCTTGGATATATATCCGAACGGTAATATCACCTACGCCACTGGAAGCCAAGCATTTATGTCGCTTGATGGCATTAGCTTTTTACCCGCTGGATCGCCGTATACCTGGACGCCATTCACACTACAAAATGGATGGGTAAACTATGGTAGTGGCTGGGCGACCGCCGGATATACTATGGATAGCGTTGGACGAGTCTTTACAAAGGGCCTAATTGCCAGTGGCGGTACGGCAAACACCAGCGTTTTCGCGAGCCTACCGACCACCCCTACTAGCTATGCCCCACCAGAATATCTACACCTACCGACAACCAGTAATAATTCGTTCGACGCCACCGGCATTAATGGGTCGGGCGGACTAGAAACCAAGGGTATTAACCTAAATACCTATCGTTCAGTCCAGCATAGTTTCTATGCCACGGGTAAGGCCACCTGGTCAAACTTAACATTGCAAAACGGCTGGGTAGCATATGGCGGCATCTATGCCGTACCTCAATACACCAAGGGGTCTGACGGTATCGTAAGGGTTAAGGGTTTAATACAAAGCGGTACGACGACATCAGGTACTATTATAGCTAATTTACCATCTGGATACCGACCAGCCTTAACCTCATTACAAAACGGTGTCTGTAATCCAATTGTATACTGTCGATTCGACGTACAGGCCAATGGTAATATTGTCGCCCGTGACAACGTTAACGCCGGGTGGTCATCACTTGATGACATCACCTTTATAGCTGAACAGTAAAATCAGGTTGTTTTAAAACTAAAACGCTTGTGTTTATTTTGATGAATTAGTACACTAGTATCATCACTATGTAATAGGGGGCATTAAAAAATATAATGGTAGAAAAAATTA
>JAJZQE010000023.1 GCA_021847685.1 bacterium
GCAGACTGCGTCTAGTTAATTCTGTCTGCTCTACAGATATGGGCTGTCTCTCTGTTGTCATCTTATTAAGATTATAGTCCCTTCAAGACAAATAAGGGCATGAAAAGAGCCCGACCTGCGACGAATAACTCTTCGGCAATTGCCGGGTCTCTTCATCCCTGGTTCGGGCTTACTGGGGGACAGACGCATCTCGCTACATGGCGCTGACGATCATCTCGACTCGGCCACTGAGGGATTTCGCCTTCTGGCAGATCAGCGAGAGCTGGTCGAACGGCATCTTGTTGCTCTTCAACACCTTGATGATGAAGCGAGCGTACTGATCCATTGTGGCCATCGCTAGCGTGTACGGATTGTACACGTAGCACCTGTCAAGGCTGCCGTCGATGGTCTCCTGGTCAACGACGACCAGATCTGCTGGCAGGTGGTCGTACGGGCGGCCGCGAGAGGGATGTGCGTCCCTTTGAATCTCGCGGTCCAGCAAGAGACGCTGTTGCTTGACGACCGCGTGGGCAGCCGTCAAACTACTCACCAAACCTGGAACAACCAGGTAGGGACGAACGAATCGATGCACCCTCGGTGGCACCAGGAACGCCGGAACTCGCCACCTCAGGCTGCGTGGCGGGATTAACCATGACACCCCGGCATCGTAGAAGGCGTTGTGCAGGTGGTTGTACACCGGAAGAGGCGAAAATGCCCCTCGGAGTGCATTAACATTCTGCTGGCGATTAACGCGCAGCGAATCGCTATTAGCCATGCTTATCACCCATCGTTGAAGTTGGCTCGTCTAATCGAAGTCGCCGCGCATTGCGGTGACTGACAATAGTTATGAGCGAAATCTGGTCTTTTTGCAAGCATAAACAAATAGAAACGACGACCACAAGGATCGTCGTCACTATTTGGCGGAGAGGGAGGGATTCGGTCACCTTTGGCGACCCCGCGACTTCACGATTGCGGACACAGTCCGCATCGGAAGGTCGCCTTGCGAAATGCCACTGGCATTTCTCACCCTATCGGGTTCTAACCCTTCCGTTTCGCCAAAATTAATACACCCATTTCAGGGTGTAATAATTTTGGCGGAGAGGGAGGGATTCGAACCCTCGGTAACGTTGCCGCCACACCGCTTTTCGAGAGCGGCCAGTTCAACCACTCCTGCACCTCTCCGCATCGGTACTAGTGTAGCAAAAAAATGTCTTTAATTGCTACAAAATCAGCGTATTGGTGCTGCTAGACTAAAACGATAACTGGCTATCAAGCGCTGTCAGATCGCTGCTCGAGCTGGTGTCGGTCTGGTCAAGCGTGGTCTCGGCTGTCGTTAAATCAGATGAGGATGTAACTGTAGGTATTGGCTTAACATCTGTAGCCACGGGTGTTTGCGTGCGCGCGTCGGCCGTGTTTGCTGTAGATGGATACAGCTTTTGGTAGGCGGTATAGCCAACAAAGCTTAGCAACCCAACCACTACTAAAATGATAATCAACTCGATAATCGAAAAGCCTGATTTAGCTCTACTAAACAACATTGTTAATTACCCCTCGTAGTTTTAGTTGTTGAAGTGCCGGAAGCGGTCGTGGTCGATGCCTTAGTTGTCGTGGTAGTACTGGTCGTCGCCTGGGTAGACTCAACCGACTTAACGCCAACGATCAGGTTCTTGATTGACGTCTTGTAGTCGTTCAGTGAAGCGATCTCAATCTTTAACATGCTCTTAAAGCTATCGGCAATGCCCATTGGGTTGGTGCCGTCACAATTAAAAGATGTCGACGAGGACTTGATTTTATCAACCGAGTTCTGCGCAGCCGCTTGTTTGGCCTTAACATCGGCCACGAGCGTGTCGTAATTGCTTAAAGTCTTGCCCTTGGTTGCATAAAAGTTCTCAACTCGAGTTGCGATACCACTAAACAAATCGAGTTGCTTCTGACCGCGATCACTAATGCGCGTCATGATGTTCGTGATAGCAGCTTGGCGATTTTGACAAACGCGAAGTTTTGCATCGGTAAGGCGCGTTTCAGCGGCAAGCCGGCGAGCCGCAGCCTGGCTGGCTGGCGTTGAGCCTTGGACGGGTGTAGGTGTCGTTGTTGAAGTTGTCGCTTGTGTTACCTCGGCATTAGCATGTCCGCTAATTGCTGCCACCGTTATGGGCACAGCAAGTACAAACAAAGCTCCAGCCATCAAAGTAGCTAATAAGTTTCGTTTTAAGATTCTTTTATGCATGCTTGCTCCTATAAATAGTTGTCCTTAATTAAAGCTTACGCTTAGTTAGGGTATGGGGTCAAGATTAATCGCTGCTTGGGGTTGGCGTGACAAGCATCACCATCTTTGGATTAATTTTGTAAAAACAACAATGTTCATTATGTAGTTTTCGTTGGACAGCGAACACTTTTTCGCTTCATTCGCTACGCCGAACCTATTTTTGCTTCGCAAAAGTCAGGTTCTCATCTTGCGCGACGTTACCAAAGTAAAAACCCCACTAAAAAGTGGGGTTTTTACTTTGGTGAACTCGGCAAGATTCGAACCTGCGACCTTTGGCTCCGCAAGCCAACGCTCTATCCAGCTGAGCTACGAGTCCATAATAACGTATTCACAAATGTTGCCACCTGTGAATACGTTTTATTTGTAACTAGAAGGTGCTTTCGACGTCATAAAAACGTTGCGAACATCGGTTATTGTACCATGTTTATTGACGATTAATCAATAAACTACACCTAAAGACGTAGTTTTCGAACGACAATATCAATCATGTCGAGCTTGAGATTTTCCATTGGCAAAACTTTACCTAAAATATCAACGATACGCTCACCAGCTTCTTCAGGAAAATAGACTGAAACTCCCGTTGCGAAACGCTTAATTGGAATCAACATAATCGAGTGGTGTTCGCCGTCGCGAATCAACCCAAATGCCTTAAAATCAGCTAAATTATAGAGTTTTTCGCCGATATATAAGCCCTGTTTGGCACTAAGCGTGTATTGGATGTCGCGTGGCGCGCGGCGGATGTAAACAACCAGTGATACTGCCATGACAACCACTAAGACCGAAAAGGTGTATGACTTCAACAAAAATATATCGATAGCGATTAAACTTAGGGCAATCACCACAAAAAGCACGTACCACAAGCCATTCTTATCTGGATGAACATATTCGCTAGCCGTCCAGCTAACTGGCGCATCCGGCACTGACTCAATTTGCCATGTCGGCGTCAACTGTGATTGGTCCTCAGTTGAGGTCGCGGCCTCTGGCTTCTCTTCCCAATAATTCTGTTGTTGATCAGGATTCATGACTATAGTATAGCATGAGCATTAACATATTTATCAGGTAAGGTTAGTGGACTTAGTCAACATTAAAACCAGCTGTAGTCTATAATCATAAACAATGAGAACCATCACAAACTTCACCCAACTCAACCAGCTCTTAGGTGAGTTTATCTCGCCACCCAACACAACTCATCCTTACAACCTGAAGCGGATGAGCCAGTTAATGAGCGTGCTTGGCAATCCTCAGAATCGGTTAAAGATAGTGCACGTCGCGGGTACCTCTGGAAAAACCTCAACCGCCTATTACGTGGCGTCGCTGCTTAGCGCGGCTGGCTACAAAACCGGCCTAACGGTTTCGCCACATATCGATGGAGTTAACGAGCGCGCCCAGATAAATATGCGGCCACTGCCCGAAGCTGAATTTTGCAATCAATTCACTGACTTTATGAAAATTGTTGATAACAGCAAAATTAAGCCAATTTATTTCGAATTGGTCATCGCTTTTAGTTTGTGGTTATTTCAAAAACGCAAAGTTGATTACGCCGTTGTCGAAGTTGGTATCGGCGGCCTGCTGGACAGCACTAACATCCTGGGGCGACCAGACAAAATATGTATAATTACCGATATCGGCCTTGATCATGTCGAAACCCTGGGCAGTACAATTAACCAAATTGCAACTCAAAAAGCTGGCATCATCAAGCCTAAAAATGAGGCCTTTATTCATCCTCAATCACCTGAAATTATGAATGTCGTTAGAGCCCAGTGCGAAAAAACCGACGCTCGGCTTCATATTGTCAAAAATACCATCCTGATACCTGGTTTGCCACTGTTTCAACAGCGTAATTTTGGCCTGGCATACGACGTTGTCGGTCATATACTGGCTCGTGATGGCCGCGAAAAACTGTCAGACCAAGCCATTCAATCAGTTGCAAACATAGTCATTCCGGCACGCATGGAGATGATAAATCTTGCCGGCAAAACACTGGTGCTGGATGGCTCGCACAACGAGCAAAAAATCCAGGCGCTTGTGGAGTCGATGAAAAATCGCTTTCCAGATAAAAAAATTCATTCGCTGGTCAGTTTTGGCTTCGTTCAATCCAAACATGACAGCATACTCGCCAGCATGAAGCTATTGGCGCAACTTGGCGCCTCTGTCGTTGTCACCGACTACACCTACAGTAAAGCTTCTGCTACGAGTAGTGATTCTAGGGCAAAGCAACTTGGCAAAATTGCTAAACAAGCTGGTTTTGAGTCAATTGTTGTTGAAGTTAATCCCAAGCTCGCTTTTAAAACGTTTGTCGATGGTATCAGCGATGTTGGACTAGTGACTGGATCGTTTTATTTGATGAATCCGATTAGGGAGATTGTGTTTCCGAAAATTAGGGAGGGGAGATAGCGCTCCACTCTGTTTCGCTTTTCCGCTCGTGCGCAAAAATGAGCAAGCTAATTTTTGCTTGCTTCGCTTCACCGAACTCGCCGCGTTTGTTGCCATGCAACAAACATGCGGGAGTTCGGATCTCACCCCTGGCAAATTAAAAAATGACCAAAAGGTCATTTTTTAATTTGGCGGAGGAGGGGAGATTCGAACTCCCGCACCAGGTCTCCCCAGTCTAACGATTTAGCAAACCGTCCCCTTCAGCCACTTGGGTACCCCTCCGTGCTGGGCTTGTTGGTTGAAGTAACTTCCGTCATTCAACTCGGACAATTGTAGCACATCCAAGAGGTCAGGGCTAGATTTTTGATTATAAATTTGCTACAATTAAAGAATAGTTGCGTAATAATGAGGATTTTATGAATAGAAAACTACGAATCAGCCTAGGAGTTGTACTAGCCGTACTTGCAACCGGCTTGTTTTCCGTGCTTAACCCTCACTCACTTTACGCGATAGCTAATACAAGCATCCAAGCTGGTGTTAACGCTGCCCGTGGTAACAGTCAACCAGCCGAGTTATTTGGCGTTGGCGGCATCTTTACCTCCATCACCAACGTTCTGTTATTCGCCGTTGGAGTGTTAAGTGTCATCATGGTTATCGTTGGCGGCCTGCGCTACGTTGTGTCGGGCGGTAACGCCGCCGCCGTGACTGGCGCCAAAAACACCATTTTATACGCCATCGTAGGCGTTATTGTTGCGTTCTTGGCCTACGCCGCCGTTAACTTCCTACTTGGATCACTTTCTGGCAACGGCATAAACGGCACGAACGTCTAAAGAGCGGTAATAGAGGCCCGGGTGTTATTGCAGCCCCGTAGAGGCCCTATGCGCCAACCTGTGCGGGCTAGATAATGTATGCCACATAAAATATGTAAAACTTAAAATGCCAAATTTATTTGAGATATTGCACAAAAATTATCACTCGGGCCTAAAAGCCTGAAATATAATCGTTCCAGGTATTCTACTAAGATGCTGGTAGCTAAATGGGTCACTAGGCGAGTTAGTGCCGTGGCTAGATTTAATACCAAACTTTGAGTTGTCATCTTTTTGAACTGGCTTAGGCTCAATTATTTGCTTAACGACAAATCCCGCATTAATCAAAGCAGAAAAATAATCACCTACAGTCCTAAAGCTACCCGCCATATTAGATGAAAGCTCTGACTCAGGAAATTCATATAACCACGTCTTCTGGTCTCGATCAAAATATTTATCAACAATAAACATATCATCCGACCAATATCCGTGAGCACGGATTGGATGATCCAGGCTAAAAACAAACCTACCGCCCGGTTTTAGGGCAGAATAAATTGCCCTAAAGACTTTACGCATCTCCTTAACGTCATAGCAGTACTGGAGTGCGTATACAGACAGAATTATATCAATCTCATTTCTATATCCCATTTCGCAAAAATCAAGGAAGGAACCTTCTCTGTAGCATACGTCCACGCCCTCATCTCTCGCCAGCTTTTTACCGTACCTGATTTGTTCAGTAGAAATATCAATAGCCGTTACGACTGCTTTAGATTTTGCCGCAACAATAGAATTTTGCCCTGCGCCAGAGCCTAACTCCAGTAGCTTTCTGTTACCTAGATCCCCAAGCAGCTGCAGTTTATCCTCTGACGGACATAGTGGGCCATAGTGTATACGTCGAGTACGTATCTCATAACGATCCTGATAAGCTCCGGCAACCGCGTTCCAAGCAGTTCGCATAATATCATCGTTGTTTACGTTAGTATTCATAAAATATTAGCCCTCCTCTTATTCCACACGAGAAGCGCTGAAGAATTTATTAATGTTGTAGGCGGCCTTTGCACCCTGTCCACTTGCGGCAATAATGTGTTTTAAATCTCCGCAGATATCACCAGCGACAAATACTCCTTTTTCGTTGGTAGTTTGATAAAAATTAGTCACTGCATATTGATTTTCATCTAGTTCAACTTTAAGAGATTGGGCAAGTCCGACGTTGGGTACGACACCAATGTAACAAAAAAGAGCGGCACAATCTATACGAAAGGTTCTACCGTCTATTATGTATGAGATATTCCCTAAAGTACCTTTTCTACCACCTAATCTTGTAATCCTGGCGCCCGTAATAGTTTTGATCCCCAGTCCTTCAAAGTATTGTGTATGTTTTTCTTTTGCTTGAATAACTGGCTTAATCTCAAGTATAGTGACATTTAAACCGTGCCGCGCGAGGTAAAGTGCGGCAGTCGAGCCAGAATTGCGGCTACCTAGAACAACAACGTTTTTACCAATATATTTTTTGTAATTATCGAGTGCAAAATAATAAATATCGTTCGTGTATTTTTCAGTTATATCCTGCGGTAACTGTCTGGGAATAGTACCCGTAGCAAGAACAATTGCTCTCGTAAGATAATCTATTGAGTCTGTCGAGACGACAAACCCAGCATCGCGACGCTTAATGGAATTAACACGTACACCCTCGGTATATTCAACATCCATCTCCCTAAGGCTATGTCGAAAACGCGCAACAAGCTCGCTTCCATTTACGGTATTCAATAGACCAGGAAAACCCTCTAGTTTATTTAAAAGATTGACGTGATTTTCTGGAATCCAGGCCAAAGATTTTTCTTCTATAATAAGTGGGGTATTGCCGTCGTACTTACCGTATATTCCTGCCGCTATACCGGCAGGACCACCACCTACGATAATAATATTGTATTTATCAACTATTTTTGGCCTATGATAAGATACGGATCTGAGTGAATTATCTTCCATGATTTTTCCCTATAATATTCATCTATCGCCCTGGTTACTTTATCGCGAGTAATTCCATATGGCAATATTCTCATTGTATCAGTAATCGCACGTACCTCATCGCGCGTTCTTGATAGGGGAATGTAGAATTTTCTAAGCTCAATATTGCCGAATCCCATCCGCTTCATGTCATCTACTATTCTATCGCCACTATGGACTCTTCGCTTTCTCATGGAGGTCATGATCTCCACAATACCCCTGCCCGGACCATATTCTTTATATATAAACCAGCCTCCTGTTTTTAGAATACGATAAACTTCAGTTGTCGATATGTTTGAAACAGCCTTAGCAATAATGATATCAAAATAATCATTTTGAAATTTTGTACGATTATTATCCATCTCAATAAATTCGATTGCCTCAGCGTCCAAATAGTTATTCGCTATTTCAATCATTACACTAGAACTATCTATTCCAATAAGCGTACTAGATTTTAGGGCATTCTTATTACGCCTTAGAACCTCCCGAATGAGATATCCGTTACCCGTGCCTAAGTCTAGTATTGAAATAGGTTGCGTTTCTGTAATTTTTTTTTCGATTATATCTAGCATCTCATTAGTAACGTTGTCGTTGTTAGTATATGCTTTAAAAAAACTTAAGCGCTTATTCTCTCTTTTTAATCCATAGTACTTACCGCTATTTGACATATTGCTCTAACAGGCTTTTAAAGCCAGTTTTAGAATTAAAATAGGAAATTGTAATGATATCCTCTATCAACTCTTCGGGAAGAGGGATACTGATAGACCTTCTGTCAATAAAAAAACGAGTTGGATGATCTTCGTAAACACGGAGATACTTACTCGATACTAACTCTAAGATACTACCCGACGAATATCCCAGATATACAGCATACGGCGCTAAGCCTACGAAGTGAGTATTAAGATAGTTCCACCCTACGCCAATCTGCATTTTATGGATGCGCGTAACGTTCATTTTGCCGGCCCTTTCCTCAAGCCACTGCTCGCCATGAGGAATAACAGCTATAACACTACCCGGCCCCTTTGCCTTAAGAAAGGCGAGCGCAAAATCAACATACACTCCATGATCAGGAATAAAAAATAGCTCATCAAATTTTTCTACACACTCTTCAACAAGCTCGTTTATCCATTTTTCATAATCCTTTATTTTAGTAAATCGAGATATCTTTGTTACATCGGTAGCGCCCATTATCACGAAGGATCTTGGCAGTAAATTGTTAATCATCCTTGTTCCTATCTAAAATAGGCGCGTATGACTTTATCCTGTCATAGGCTTCATCCATAGATAAAGCCGCCGCCACTTCACCGTGTAATCGCATAATTCCAAAACCGTTTGTTTTGACTAAGTCAATTAGGTCTTTTGAGTTCTCGAATTCACCATATGGAATATAGTTTTCGGTTTTTAT
>JAJZQE010000024.1 GCA_021847685.1 bacterium
TGGAGTTGATGGTATTGCGCATCGGGCAGCGCTTGATGCCGACGGCACAACCATTGCCGTTGTCGCTAATGGCGTCGATATTATCTATCCAGCCTCTCATCAAAGCCTAGCCAAGGAGATTATCGACAAGGGTGGCGCAATCATTAGCGAGTATCCGCCAGGTACCGAGGCGCGCGACTTTTACTTTTTAGCCCGTAATCGCATTGTCAGTGGCCTAGCTGATGCCGTCGTCGTAACCGAAGCCGCCGTTCGCAGTGGGACCTTATCGACAGTCGCACACGCCCTCGATCAGGGCAGGGAAGTCTTTGTCGTGCCCGGCAATATCACCAGCCCACTATCGGCTGGCTGCAACTCATTATTAAAGCAAGGCGCTCAACCAGTTACCTGCAGTGAAGACATCTTGGAAATTATTGCACCCGACCTGTTAAAACCACAACAAATTTTGCCACTTGGTAATTCACCGGCCGAAAGTAACATTATTAACCTTATTCAATCAGGCTTACGCGACGGCGATGAGATAATGGAGAGTTCTGGCATGTCGGCTAGCGAATTTTCGCAAACCTTAACAATGCTAGAGATTGGCGGCTCAATCCGGGCTCTCGGTGGCAATCAGTGGACATTAAGGTAGAAGGTAGAATTTAGAAGTTAGAAGATAGGATAGAAAATATATAATATAGCGGTTAGCAAAGTTGGGTTTACAAATGCCCAAAAGTTGCGTATAACTAAGCCTTGTGCTTAGCTAACAAGCAAGCGTAACCAATATATGAAGAATTTAGTAATCGTCGAGTCACCAGCCAAAGCCAAGACTATCGAGAAGTATCTCGGCAGTGATTTTAAGGTGTTATCTAGCGTTGGCCACATTCGTTCAATTGCCAAAAAGACCAAAGACGGCACACCGCCAATCGATGTTAAAAACGGCTTTAAAACAACTTACGAAATTGACTCCGAAAAGAAAAAGACCGTCGCCGAACTACGCAAAGCTGTTAAAACCGCCGAAACCGTTTGGTTAGCGACCGATGAAGACCGCGAAGGGGAGGCGATTGCCTGGCATCTTTGCGAGGTCCTCAAACTCGACCCAGCTAAAACCAAACGAATTGTTTTTCACGAAATCACCAAAGAGGCGATCACAGAGGCGGTCAAAAACCCGCGCACCGTCGATATGAACCTAGTTCAAGCTCAACAAGCCCGTCAAATTCTTGATCGGATTGTTGGTTTTGAACTTTCGCCAGTTGTTTGGCAAAAAGTCCCGGGCGGTAAATCGGCTGGTCGCGTCCAGTCACCAGCTGTTCGCTTGCTAGTTGAAAAAGAGCGCGAAATCGAAAAGTTTGAAGGGTCGGCCGAATTTAGAGTTACGGCTGAATTTACAGTCGATGGCGACACCATGAAAGCCGAGCTACCAAAGCGCTTCAAGACCGAAGACGAAGCCAAAGCCTTTTTGGAATCATTAATTAATGCCAACTTCAAAGTTAGCAAAATTACCACCAGCCCAAGCACGCGTAACCCTGGTGCACCATTTACTACCAGCACCTTACAGCAAGAGGCCAACAGCCGACTTGGTTTTGGCGCCCGCGCCACCATGTCATCAGCCCAAAAGCTATACCAAGAAGGTAAGATTACCTATATGCGTACCGACTCGGTCAACCTAAGTGGTCAGGCTTTGTCGCAAATGACTCAATATATTAAGAGTGAGTTTGGCGAGAATTATCACCAAATTAGAACATTTAAGACCAAGTCTAGTAGCGCCCAGGAGGCTCACGAAGCGATTCGCCCAACTAATATCGCCTTGGAGCGTGGTAGTAGTAACGAATATGACCAAAAACTTTACGACCTGATTCGTCGTCGAGCCTTAGCCAGCCAAATGGCGCCAGCTAAACTGGAAAAAACAGTGGTGACGATTGAAATATCGACCGCCAAAGAAGTCTTTGAAGCCAAGGGTGAAGTCATTATCTTTGACGGTTTCTTAAAAGTTTACGGTGGTAACAAAAAAGATGCCGAAATCTTGCCAGCCGTTAAATCTGACGATATCTTACCGCTAGCCCAAGCGAGTGCCCGTCAAGTGTTTGCACGACCACCAGCTCGTTACAGCGAAGGAAGTTTGGTCAAAAAACTCGAAGACCTTGGCATTGGCCGTCCATCAACCTATGCCACGATTATTAACACTGTTCAGGTCCGTGGTTACGCAGAAAAGGGTGAGGCCGAAGGTACACCGCGCGATGTTATTGTCTTATCACTTGATGGTAGCCAGGTTAAGCGCGAAATTATCCAAGAAAAAACCGGTTCGGACCGTGGTAAATTAATCCCAACCCCTAGTGGGGAAGTCGTTAGCGACTTTTTGACCAATAACTTCTCGCAAGTGGTCGATTATGACTTTACCGCCCATGTCGAGGAAGAATTTGACCAAATCGCTGAAAGTAAATTGGCTCGAAATGACATGTTACAAGAGTTTTACAATCCTTTCCATAAATTAATCGAGCAGTCAAGCGACATCAAGCGATCCGATACCGCCAAAGTTCGCGAACTTGGCATCGACCCCAAGACCGACAAGCCAATCTTTGCCCGTTTTGGCCGCTTCGGTCCAATGTTACAGCTGGGTTCAAATGAAAATCCTGACGATAAACCGCAATTTGCGCCGATGCCAGCCGGTAAAAAAATCGAAACCGTCACCATGGACGAAGCCTTGCATGCCTTTAAATTACCCCGACTTGTCGGCCAAACCCCTGACGGTCAACCGATTAAAGCCAACGTCGGTCGCTTTGGACCATATGTTCAAGTTGATAAATTATTCGTCAGCATTAAGCCACTTGACCCGCACACCGTTACGCTCGAAGAGGCGCTCGAGCTTTATAATGCTAAGTTAAAGAGTGATGCCGAGAAAAACCTGGCCGACTTTGGCGACGGTATTAAGGTCCTAAAAGGTCGCTTTGGACCATATGTTACCGACGGCGTCAAGAACGCCAAAATACCAAAAGACACCGATCCAGCTTCGATTACCCATGAGCAAGCCAAAGAAATGATCGCTAAGGCACCAGCCGGTAAACGTCGTCCGACAAGAGGCAGAGCTACTTCAAAAACTACCACCAAACGCCGCTCTGCTAAAAAATAGCACACCGCTAAATGTTTGTATTTTCCACATCATACAACAAGGTAAATATATAAAAAGTCCCACAACACTGTTTACAAGACATGTCTATTTCATGCTATAATGAGCTTAAGTAGCCAAGGTGTTGACATTATATATAATATCTTATATAATCACATCTAGATACATATAAAAATCTTAAACTCAAGGTGTGGCTGAGAGAAAAAGGCTGAGATAAATGAGCGACAAGAACGACATAGAATCATCAATTGACCTTAAGTCCGGTATTACCGAGATTCTATCGATTATTGACCAAGAGCGTGAGCGTGAAATTATTACTCGTCGCTTTGGTTTGTATGACCGCCGCGAAACCCTTGAGCAAATCGGGGAGCTACTTGGCATTACCCGCGAGCGCGTTCGACAGCTTGAAAAAGCGATTATCATTCGCCTTAAAATCGCCGCTGAAGAAAACAAAATTTCATCAGTTGCTAGCTTTGAAAAAATCTTTATCCGCAACCTAACAGAGCTAGGCCGAATTGCTCGTGTTCAAGATTTGACCGATCACTTGATGGGCCGCACGACTGACCAGCGCGAACGTGCCCACGTTGCCTTTATCGCCACCCTGGCACCCAACCTAACTGTCATTGACGAGAACGATAATTACTTTCACTCAGTTGGCATCGCCGAATATGGCGACGAGAAAAAGATCAAGGCTGAAGTTGACGAAATCGTTAAAGTTATCAAAAAGCACGGCGAACCTCTAACCATCGAACAAATTCACGATCAGCTTTCCTACGAACACCCTTCGCACATTCGCGCCCTAGCTAGCGTCAGCAAGCTGTTAGCACACCTCAAAGACAACTGGGGCCTTGTCAAATGGCCAACCGTTAACCCTAAAAACATTCGTGACAAAATCTATGTCATCCTAGCCGAGAAGGGTAAGCCAATGCACTTTTCCGAGATTGCTAAGTCAATCAAGGGCAGCAGCTTCAAACGCAAAGACGTTACTACCCAGGCAATCCACAATGAATTAATTAAGGACAAGCGCTTTGTATTAATCGGCCGCGGCATTTATGCCCTCGATAGCTGGGGCTTTAGCAAGGGTACCGTATCCGATATTATTGTCGACGTTCTAAGTAAATCTGACACGCCTTTGCACCGTGACGAAATCGTCAAGCGCGTCCTTAAAAGCCGTCAGGTTAAAGAGACAACGATTTTGCTCAACTTACAAAGCAAGCCTCAGTTCAAGCGTGTCGCCAAAGCAACTTACTCACTTGCCGAAAAATAATTGACTGACGTTGCCAACAGGCGCGTGAGGTGAGACAATACAGGAGTATATATGGGCATTATCTCAACACTGATTAGCTTCCTATTACAATGGTATATTTTATTTCCGTTGGTCTTAATACTGGCGTATATGACATGGCGCAATTACCGCAAAATCGACACTTTTCATGCCGCGATTGAAAGCGACCTCTTGGTGCTTGAGATTCCAAAGGCTAATGATAAAAGCGAACTAGCCGCCGAGCAACTTTTTGCCAGTTTGCACGGTATTTTTCGCGATAAGGAAGAGTTAAAGCTAAATGGGGGAGTCCAAGAGCACTTAAGTTTTGAGATTGCTTCGGTTAACGGCCAAATCCGCTTTTATGCCTGGGTACCACGGACACTACGAAGCTTTGTTGAAGGCCAGATCTACTCGCAATATCCAACTGTCCAAATTCACGAAGCCGACGAAGATTACGTCGCTCACGAACGACAACACAGTGTGGTCTATAGCTCTGAAATAACACTGACCGACAACGAAATGTTGCCAATTAAAACTTTCCAAAGTTTCGAAGTTGACCCGCTGGCAGGTATTACTGGCACCCTGGCCAAACTCGAATCAACTGGTGAAGAGGTTTGGATTCAGATCCTAACCCGACCAATTGCCGACGAATGGCACGAGCGCTCGGACAGCTGGGTATCTGGCGTTAAAAAAGGTAAATCAACGCCATTACTTAGCGGCAGTATCTTTTCGTCGCTGACCAGCTTAGTTGAAGCTTTATGGAAACCGCCTGAAGAAGGCAAGTCAGCCAGTGCCAGCGCCCCCGAGCTATCAGATCGCGACAAAACGCGTATCGCCGAAGCCGAGAAGAAGGCGACCAAGCTTGGCTATGAGGTCAAAATTCGCCTGGCTTACCTCGGTGAAAGCACGACCAACGCCCGTCTTCGTATGCAGGCAATCGTCGGTACTTTCAAACAATATAACAGCACCAACCTCAATGGCTTCAAGATGTCATCAGCCAGTTTTGATAAAGAGGATTTGGCGCGCTACCGTAATCGTGCATTTAACGACCGCGGCTTTATCCTAAACATTGAAGAGTTAGCTAGCGTTTTTCACTTGCCTCACACCAACGTCGAGACGCCTAATATCGTCTGGGCCAGCAGCAAGACCGCCGAGCCACCGGCCAAATTACCAATTATCACCGGTAATAATGCGATTGACGAGAATATTAGCGCCTTTGGACTAACTAATTTTCGCGGCATCAACCACCAATTTGGTATGTTACGATCCGACCGGTCACGTCATGTCTACATCATCGGTCAGACAGGTGCTGGTAAGTCCGGCACGCTTGAGTTATTTGCCTTAAGTGATATCTTTCACGGCCATGGCTATGCCATTATCGACCCGCACGGTGACTTTGCGGTCAATAATATGCGCTTTATCCCAGGTTCACGCCTGCAAGACGTCGTCTACTTTAACCCAGCCGATACAGCATATCCACTTGGTTTTAATCCACTCGAAGTCACTAATCCCAGCCAAAAAACCAATATTAGCTCTGAGGTAATCGGAGTCTTAAAGCGTATGTTTGGTGAGTCATGGGGCCCACGTCTTGAATATATTTTGCGCTACACGATACTAGCACTGCTGGATCGTCCGACCACGACCATGCTTGATATTACTCGCATGCTAACAGATAAAAAATTCCGCCAGGAAACTCTGACATATTGCCAAGATACAGTGGTTTTAAACTTCTGGAAGATTGAGTTTGCCAGCTGGAACGATAAGTTCGTTTCCGAGGCTATTGCCCCAGTTCTAAACAAGGTAGGCGCCTTTACCGCCAACCCAATCATCCGTAATATTATCGGCCAACCCAAGAGCACCTTTAATATTCGTCAAATTATGGACGAGGGCAAGATTTTAATCGTCAACCTGTCTAAGGGCCTGATTGGCGAAGACAATGCCGCCATCCTGGGCGCCTTTATGGTCACCAAGATTCAGTTGGCATCAATGAGCCGAAGTGACATCGAACGCATCGAAGATCGCCGTCCGTTTTATTTGTACGTTGACGAGTTTCAAAACTTCGCGACTGATTCATTTGCAACCATTCTATCGGAAGCCCGTAAATATGGCCTTAATCTGACCGTAGCTAACCAGTACATTAGTCAGATGACCGATACGGTGCGCGATGCCGTCTTTGGTAACGTTGGTACGATGATATCCTTCCGTGTTTCGGCTGATGATGCACCGATTCTTGCCAAGCAGTTTGAGCCGCAATTCGAGCCAGTTGACCTCTTACAGATGCACAACCGTCACTTTATTATCAACATGGTAATAGGGGGTGAAAAAGCACCCGCCTTTAGTGCTACAACTCTAACGCTACCAACGCCACAGACTGATAACACCGGTCGAATTATTGAAAATACCAGGCGAAATTACAGCCGTAGTCGCGCCGATGTCGAACAGGAGATTAGCCTAGCAATTCAGCCACCAGAACACCTCCAGAAGGCCCCACAATCGCAAGCGCAGGCTAAACAATGGCCAACACACACCAGCGCGCAAGCTGTTACTAGTGAGCCAACTGAAATTAGCAATAACACTAGCCCATCAGAAGGGCAGGGGGCAGAAGCCCCTAAAAAGCGTAAACGTACCCGCTCCCGTAAAAAGAAAACTCCGACCGACGAGCCAACCATAGCATCAGTCGCTCAGGAAGCCACTCAGCTGCCACCAACAGAGCAAATTGAGCAAGTCCAAAGCCAGAGCCACGACAACATACCGACAGCCACTAACACGCCTAACGACAACGTACTGCGCGTCCATTAAACCACCTACTCGTTAATTTAACGTAGATAATTACATCGAAACAGAATAGAACATATTTAGAACATTGGATATACAGTCCGCCTAGCTAACTTAGCGATAAAAATGGCATTATGCAAAATTACCAAAAATATGCCAACTTAAACCATATAAGCGGCAGCTAGCTAAAACCGGGCCGGGCACAGGCAAACGTAGTAGCCGACAAAACAAAAGACCACAAAAATACGAAGCACAAGTTGCGCTAGGTGAATTATCAGTCATTATTATGAATATAGATTATGCGTCGCACAATGTATATTTTACGACTTTAGATATTGATAATAAAGATGACTTACTATGTGTCTTCGTATAGGCTAAAAAACAAATATACATCTACGCGGAGTAGTAACCGTCTTATCGTATGACTATACATACTGTTATTTTGTAATTTTATTTTTATAATTATTTATCATACGTCACACGACTGCGCACGTGTATCGATCAACAACCAGGATAGCGTTTTTTACTACGTATGTTATCCACAAGCCATCCATGGCATTTGCATTTTATAAATAATATTTCGCTACTTCTCTACTCGCTTTTATAAATAAATTTGCTTTTTCTTGTTTTCGGTGTTTATATATAGTTTTTCTTCTCCGCCCGGTTTGTTGAATTTATAGAACATAAATAGAACAGGTTAGAGAAGCAGGGAGTGGCCTACCCTAAAACGGTCTTACATGTAAAAAGCTTTGCCGCTGACACGGACGTCGACATAACTTGGCTTAAGGCCATGACTGGATAGATAACCGAGCGCCCTGCTCATATCTTCTATCTGCTCCCCCACTGGACGATCAATCGATAATTTCACAAGTGGCGTCACGCCATTGATTCGAATCTCAAGTTGTCGGGTAGTATCTTTCGGAATAATCGCCTGTGTCACCACAAAGCCACTAGCCTTGGATACAGCCACCACACGGCCTACAAAGCCCAAAAAGCGGTTACTAGCTATAGCAGAACCTTGCTGCACACTAACGCCACTTTGATCGATAATCTCGACATCAGGATTAGTGTAGTAGTTGCGCTCAAAAGCAATGCCATGCGAATCAACAAAGTACTGTTTGTTACCAATCGTCCAGCCGGCCACGGGATGGCGCATCCTTAAGGAGTAGTTAGTATCACCGATACCCCCAAGGCTGACACTGGCGACGCTTTCAACTTCAGGTAGCTTTTGGGCTAAATAGTTAGTTAACTTTTGAACGTCCAAGGTAAATCGAAAACGCTCCAGTGGATTTGTACCCAAATAATCATTAATCGCCCGCTCGTAGATTACGTTATCAACCGACCGCGAAACCGTGCTATCACCTGATACGACCGTAACTTTAGCTGTAAATTGAAATAACAAAAACGACAAAATCGATGTAATCGCGACAACAGTCAGTAGGACACCACTTATTTTGCGCCGCTGAAGAGCCAAGTGATGCGCCTGAGTCCGTGGCGACTCTAAATCACTTCGGTACTGAGTAGTTTTTACGCCATTAGAAGTGCTGCCGGTTAGCGTACGGTTGCGTTGAAAAGTATACTGATCGCGCCTTGGCACGGCTGGCTCGCGCACAGGAATATCGCCCTGACGCCGACGAGCTGGAATATC
>JAJZQE010000025.1 GCA_021847685.1 bacterium
TACCGATGATCACAAACTTTTTGTTATAATCAAAAAGTTGCTTGACGTATTCGCGAAACAGGCTGAACGGTGGATTTGTTACTACAATATCTGCTTGTTTAAGCAACTCCACACATTCGGCACTCCTAAAGTCACCGTCGCCTTGTAGTGGCGTCCATTCGTTGTCTTTGTTTTCTTTTAGTTGCCGCGCAACATCTTCGAGGCTAAATGCGCCGTCGTCATTGTAATCACCTACCGCGCTAATGATAAACTTGTTGGCGGTTTGTTTGGGACGGCCTTTTGGGGTATCGAGTACTTTATCTTCACCAATCAGTGCTAGCTGCGTACCAGCAACCGGGCTTGGCTTAAAGCTAGTGGTAATGAGTTTTTTAAGCCCAAGGGTTTTAAAATTTAACACAAAATACTTAAAAAAATTACTTTCATACGGATCGTCGCAGTTGCAATACACCACCTTACCCTTAAACGTATCTTTATCGTACATTAAGTACGCGCCAATTTCCTTTTGAATATCGGGGTACTGCGTATAAAACTCGTCGTTCTTTGCTTTTTTCGCACTAGTAAGGTTGCTGTTCGCCATTTGTCTCTCAGTATACCCTCTACGGCCCTGTTTATCCAGCTACCACCCTGGGTTTATTAGTCAATTAGATTGTCGTGTAGCAGTCTCGGCAAAACCATAGTCCTGAAACCATTAGAGAGTTTTATCGTCGAACCCGTTGAATACCAACTGATGCCGGTAATTTCGGTGCCGGTTTTAATATCGCCCTCAATCTGAATCAAAAAATTATCAACTTCTTGATCATGGTCTTCGTACGAATAATACGGTTCGAGTGCAGTTATCGTAACACTTAATTCCTCAAAGATTTCACGACGAAGAGTTTCCTCGATCGTCTCGCCAGCCTCGACTCCCCCGCCAGGCGTCCAATAAAAATCAGCATCATGCCCAGTCACCAGCAGAACCTTTCGATCCTTGATAATAATCCCCCGAATCGTATGTCGCATAATGCTATTATACCTAGCCTAAATCGTCGGTCATGTCGCCACTGATTTCGTCGAGGCTAGATATCAGAACTTCGCGTGGACGGGCGCCATCGGCTGGGCCAATAATCCCCTGCTCTTCCATGGTTTCAATCAGGCGGGCTGCGCGAGCATAACCAACGCGCAAACGTCGTTGCAACAAGCTGGCGCTAGCTTTGCCGCTGTCAATCACAACACGCAAAGCGTCCTTGTACATCGTGTCGTCACTGCCACTATCAAAGTCCATCACAACGCCACCACGACCATTCAGCTGAACTGGTTGCGCGACAACTTCGTTGTTGTACTGTGGTGGTGATTGTAGGTGCAAATGGTTCATAATTTTTTGAACTTCGTCCTCGGTCACCAGCGCGCCCTGAATACGTTTTGGCTTGCTCATACTTGGGGTTAGCAGCAACATGTCACCTTGACCAAGCAATTTTTCCGCACCAATCTGGTCCAAAATCGTGCGGCTATCAACTTGCGAAGCGACCGTAAAGGCAATGCGGGCCGGAATATTAGCCTTGATCAGACCAGTAATAACATCGACTGACGGACGCTGGGTGGCAAGCACCAAGTGGATACCAACCGCACGTGCCTTTTGCGCCAAACGGACAATCAAAGCCTCGACGTCGCGCGCCGCGACCATCATCAGGTCGGCTAGCTCATCGATTACAATCACAATGTATGGCATAGCGCCGTTTTCGTGCTCTTGCTCGATACCATCTTCGTCGGCCACCATAATCTTTTTACCAGTCGAACGAATCTTTTTGTTGTAGCTGGCGATGTCTTTAACTTGGTGCTCGGCCAACAATGTGTAGCGTCGTTGCATCTCGTTGACGGCCCATTTGAGGGCGCTAATCGTCTTGTCAGGCTCGGTAATAACTGGCGTCAGTAGGTGTGGAATATCGGAATATGGAGCCATCTCAACCTGCTTTGGATCAACCAAAATCAGCTTCATTTCACTTGGGCTGTTGTGATACAGCAGGCTGGTAAGAAGAGTATTAATCATGACTGACTTACCTGATCCGGTTTGACCAGCAATCAGAAGGTGCGGCATCTTGTTAAGCTCGCCAATCACAGCTTCACCAGCAATATCTTTACCGATGGCAAACGACAATGGCTCGTGCGATTCGCGCCATGGACGACTAGTCAAAATCGAGTGTAGTGGCACATCGGCAGCCCGGCGGTTAGGAACTTCGATACCAACAACTTTTTTGCCAGGAATCGGCGCTTCCATACGTAGGCTTTGGGCAGCCAGGTTAAGCGCAATGTTAGTTTCAAGCGCGGTAATACGCGTTAACTTGACGCCACTTGGCGGCCTGAGAGTATATTGCGTGACTTTTGGACCAATGTTGGCACCTTCCATCTCGACATCAATACCAAATTCGCCAAGCGTATCTTTGATAATCTGCGCGTTTTGATTAACGTCACCAGCATCAGCTGGCAACTGCTTTTTCTCGAGCAGATCCAGACTTGGACCCTCCCAGTTAGGGTCGTTTATCGTGACAAGGGCGGCTTTATCTTCGGCGACAGCATCACGCGTCACGCTACTTTTTAGACTGGATAAGCGTGATTGCTTAGGCTCGACTGACTGATTAATATCAAGGGTCGGCACACTGGCGTGCAATTTAAAGTCGCCCATCGTGGCGGCATTGCGCATAACTTTGACATTCTCTTCTTGCTCGGAAATATCACGGCGCGACAACTCCCACAATTTTTTAATAACGGTAATTGGCGAAACGCGAATAATAAATAGGACCGTAAAGATGATCATAAGAACGTAAATAAAGACGGCGACCCCACTATTAACCAGCATCAACACGCCTTGGTTAATCAGGTCACCAACAAAACCGCCGGTCGTATTGCCGTCGTGGTTTTTAAATAGACCAAAAAGTGCCGCAAACCAAGCAATCGACAGGACGGTTGCGAACTTCATGGCAAATGGCAGCATGTTGTTTTCAGCTCGAAAAACTTCAACTGCAACATATATAAAAATTACTGGTACAACATAGACTGCATAACCAATCGAGCTTAGCGCCCCTTGATACATCATGCTTAGGACCGGGCCACCAGCGTTAAACCAAGCGACGACGAATAATAACGAGACGGCAATTAAGGCAACCGCGCCGACTTGTGACCAAAAACCTGACGGTAATTTGTGCTGCGGCGTGGATTTGACTGGTGTCTTTTTACGGGAGTATTTTTTTCTTTTAGCCATAATCTTTTCTATTATAGGCGCTTTCGGCGCTAATTTGTATCTATATTATATCAGTAGATATAATATATCGCTGTTCGGGATAGAATAAATGTTAATTTATATTTACCCTATCACATGCTCATATTATAGCAAAATTTACTACATTTGGCAAGAGGCTTATGGTTGAATATGATCATCAGCTTTTGGTAATTAAAATCCCCTGAAATTTAAAAGCCCTCCACCCGCGTTAGCGGGTGGAGGCTGTAGAAGTTGTGTCGCTCTAGGCGACTTGGACAGGAATGAGTTCATCCTCGTCGGACTTACCCATTATGAGTGGCCAAAGCAGCCAGATGTCGACTACAAAGAAGAGTAATCCACCGATGGTTGCCGGGTTCTTAACATACAGAATCCAGAAACCAAGTTGCGGTACGATGGCCGTAACACCACCGATGACATCGGCCTTATTGAGCCGCCAGGGATCAACCGTTTCGTTAGCATCCCCCTTTGTAATCAGTGTGCCATCTGCGTTTACGCCTACCCAACGATGAGTAATTACCTCGTTGTGCTGGTAGAACGTGATCGGCTCGTTGATCTTTGGCTGGTCGTACCTGACGAATACCGCACTTGCGATTGGCATCGTCGGTCGCATTGAGCCCGAGTGGACCACATATACTCCGTACGGTATGATTCTCGCCGCAAAGAGTATTGCCGGAACCAGAAGGCCCAAGATGACCAGGCCGAACGCAGCCCACGACACGATTTTCTTCACGTGATATCGCTATCCTTATGGAGTCGTGGATAGTTCGATTCGAGATCGGGCGCCAGGCATGCTGGCGCCCGACCGAGTCGAACTACGGGGTCTGGCCGGTCTGAACTGCGACCAGCTGGTACGGCAGTCCACTGGATGTGGGCGTAGCCGTCGGGTTGGCCAGCGAAGGCACCGGGAAGGCGTTGAATGCCGTCGCCGGGGTCTTCATCTTGGCCGCGTAGCCGAAGGTGAACCCGAAGTTGCCACTGGCGCCCGGCGCCAGGTTGTCGACGAGCTTGACGGCCCGCGGAAGAGGCCAGCAGCCGGTCGGAGAGGTCACGCAGCCGGTCGAGAGGCCGTCGTTCAAGTTCGCCGAAGCGAACTTCTCGACGCCGAAGGCCGACACGTGAACTTCCCCGTAGGTACCGAGGTCGTTCAGGGCGTGAAGGGCGTCAGGGTTGTTGAAGACGACCCAGACGTCCTGCGGGCTGTTGCCCGTGTTCTGGTATGTGGCCGTGACGGTCTGCGGCGTCCCCGGCAGGAGCCGGTCGAAAACCAGGTTGCTGTTGGTGCTGGTGATCTTGATGGTACCGATGGTGCCCGTCAGGGAGCCGTCGACGGAGTCGCTCAGGTACGCACCAGTGGTGCTAGCGCCAACCGCGGCGAGGCCGAGGGAAAGTGCGCCAGCGCTGATGATGGCAACGAGACGCGTCCGAAAACGCCTGTTGTGTCGCATGGTTGTGACTCAATTCTGTGAACGAACTTCTATGGTCGTGTCTTTCAACACAAACACCGTACTGATGACGGTGCAAAGTGGATTTTAATCTAAAATAAAGAATAAGTCAAGAATAGAAGCTAACCATGGTAAGTAACCGAGATAATATAGGCGGAATTACGCGCATTAAAGGCCCGTTAATTGCATTAATATCAAGAAATGAATCGCTCAATGGCGTAAGATAACTGTTTTTCGAAATGCTTAAAACTATGGGACGCGCCATCTATAGGTTCGATATGGGTATTGATATTAATAATAGGTTCCGTTCGGGCTTTCCAAGCATCAATTGATCCATCAATTTGCGTGATGCCTATATCGTCACTGCCGTAAACTATCAGCATTGGCTTATTAATCCGTCCAAGAAGCGCCCCACCTTCACGCTCGCCATACATGTCAGCATTAGTACCGGCGACACAAATTGACAAATATGTCTGGGCAGAAAGCGGCGTTTCATCTGGCCAACACTGCGCACTAACAAGTTCTGTCGGTGTATCTTTTGACATCAATTCTTTTGCCCGAGTGACGTATTCGTTATGGTGTTCGTCGCGACTCGCCCAACCAACCATGTCTGTTGGTGCAAGCAAAATAACTTTATCAATGTCCGTCGTATTCTGTGTATTCATATAATGGACCACTTTCGTTGTGCCCAGTGAATGACCTTGCAGGATAAAACGTGTCTTGCCAATAGACTTCAAGTAATTAATAGCACCGTCGATATCATATACGCACTCCTCGAGTATCTCAAAGCAGCTACCGCCGAGTTTCGTCCCCTCACCCCATCGACTAAGTTCATCCTTCTGCCAGAAAGAGCTAATAATACCGCGTCCGCGGTTGTCTATCGAGAAGAAGGATATACCAAGTCGGTTATAGGTTGCATGCAGGGTATCAAGAAAGCCGTTTTCGTAGCCATTACCCGACATACCATGCATATGAATCACAGCCGTTTCGCCGTCAACATTACTAAGCCATCCCTGTAGTTCGATGTTATCTGGTGTCTGGAATCTGATAAAGCCTAGCTTCATTTGTCGCGTTTCCCTGTTTACTGTGCTGATTATCTCATAGGTTATGGCTTTTAGCATTTAATATACCCAGCGACTAACACTATATCTGATTACTCTTTGCGGCGGGCGGCAAATCTGCGATTAATCTCTCGCATACGATCGGCTCGTTCGTCAAACATTGGAGTCTGAAAATCCGTGGGTACTATAGTAGTATCAAGCGTGACGGTATCGCCCTGCTGTTCGAGAATCTTTGCAACTTGGCATGCAAGCACTATGGCCACGTTATTAACGTGAGACTTTCCGTATAAATCTTCGGCTGCACCTATATAATAACCAAACTCGGTATACAGATTTTCCGGAGTTGCGCCGGTAGGATTCTGGTTATACGAGTCATCAATACCAGCAATCATCCACTTAGGAAGACCTACGATTTTCATAACCGCACTGGCAGACAGTTCCGAGAGAGGTGGCTTAACACCTATATACCGAAATGATTCCGTATCGCCTATTCGTATCTCACGTTCGGTCATAGTTATAGTAAAACCCTATTAAGATAAGCGCGCAAGCGTAAGTAACTTGATTTTTTACTCAGTTTTTTATAAATCAACATCGCACAGTTCAGCGCATAGCCTGAAACATTCCAGCTGGGTTGCTTCGGAAAGCGCAAAGTCAGTTCGCAGTTGCATGAATCGGTAATCCAACTCCCCCTTCGGCATATCGGCACCCGACATCAGGTCATAAACAATATTAAGAGCTAGCCTGTAGTATCTATTAGCTATCCTAAGAATCGTCGACCTATCAATATACACACTTGATCCATAATCGGCTTCGAATTTCATCGCAATTTCTTCAATAACCTCGGCAGCTTCTTTATCTCCCTTAATGATTTCCTCGGTTTTTTTATCGATGTCATCTTCGAACACATCACCACCAGGCAAGACATCGCGAAGAAAACTAACCCAATTGCTTGAAAAATCTAGCCTCCAACCTTTTTTCCACATAGCTATCAGCTGTCGTTTACCGTCACTAATTAGCGCGGACCGCTCATCTTTCGGATTCATCGAAATAGCTAATAAATCGAGTGCTGCAGCATACAACCACTGCTCATTTCCAACTACTGTTTTATAGTCGAGGCCAGATGGTATTTCGCCTTGGTTACCAGATTCTAAAAGAGAAAAGGCATCTGGGTTAACAGTTCCATCAGGATACGACAAGCAGACTACCGAACAATCTGGGCTCTTTAAAAGTTCCGTCAATAAAATAGTTCTTTGGAATTCAGCAATCTTAGCGTCTTGATCAGCGAGCTTTTCAGCGTCAATCTTGCCAAGAAAACCGTTAAATTCATCATCGGATGCAACTTCCGCGGCTTCATCAAACGGCTGTGTCATATCACAAAAGTACCACACCCCTATTCATCTTGCAAAAACTAATGTTTATTCTATTTTTAAAATTGAAACACCCCCGAGGTGTTTCGGGGGTGGTGGTAGATTAAAAGCTTGATTCTACTGCGCGATGATGGCTGGTCCGAAGACTCCCATCTTTAGCCGTCGCGCCGGCCTGCTGTCCCACGTCGCTGGTTCGATTAGTTATTGACCGCCAGTGATCTGGGGTTTGCAGCCTCACCTTCTTGCTTGGCGAAGCTTTCAATCACGGCCACGCTCCGTGCGCGTTCATTCGCATCACGGAGGATTCTTGTCGCGCGACTCGAGATGTCCCGAGTTATTGCCCACGCCGTCGGAGCGTCAACGTAGTTCTTTGGCCGTCTAACACCGCAGACTTTCAGCGTTGTCGACCTTCCGGCAAGGAGCTCACTGACGACGTATGCTATTCCCACTTCCTGGCCAGCGGTCAGATAGTAGGTATAGTATTTGATGCCGAAGTTCGTCTCCTTTACGTGGTACTGATCCGTCGACCCCAGAACGAACTCAGCCAGCTCTTCAGCTGCTGCAATGATCTGGTCTTCGGTGATGGTCACATTGGTCATATCCGACTCCTATGGTGTGGGTGTAGATCAAGCTTTAATGTACGAAAGGTCGGGAGCTTATATTAAGCCCCTCAACCATCTCGATATATTAGCATAAATCTATGGAGTGTCAACGTTTGACCGAGCCGCGTAACTCTTAACTAGTAGCCGCGGTTTTCGGCGCGGACGATTGGATCGATCTCGTCCGTGTCGGGAATTTGTGGTGGCTGGAAAGTTTTCGTTTGCAAGTTTTCAAGTTTAAAAGTATTACCGGCTAACACTGGTTCGGCCACACGCTCGCCACGGTCTTGGCCGTCACGACGAACATTAGAACCGCCACCAATTTCGTTGATAACTGGAATCACGATTGGCGTGCGACGAGTCTGATCATACAGAATGTGGGTAATCTCATCTTTTAGCTCTTTTTTCACAACATCAAGGTCGACACGCTTGCCACTAAAGGCACGAGCGACTTTTTGCTTGAGGTACTGACGAATCGTGCCCATCAACTCTTCACTATCACGTAGATAGATAAAGCCGCGGCTAATGATATCAGGGCTAGTTAGCAAACGGCCAGTACCACGTTGAACGGTTAGGACAACGATAAACATACCTTCGGTAGCCATGTGGATGCGGTCTTTTAGAACCACTTCAGAAACGGTCGCGCCGCTGTCGTCATACATGATGCCACCTACTGGAATTCGACC
>JAJZQE010000026.1 GCA_021847685.1 bacterium
GATAAACTCATCGTAGTGCTCAAGTTGTTCGCGGTAGATTTCTTCCGTCTCGCCTTCGTATCGGTTTCGAAGATCAGTGAGATAGCTATCCATATCTATTTCCCGGGTACGAATAAGAATCTGTAAACTCGAGCCGACAGAATTCAAGAAGCTTTCATACGTATCGATAATCGCGTCTTGCTCATCTTCGCTCTTCAGCTCAAAGTTCAGTGAAGATACCTCAAGGACAGCCCGATATCGATGGTTTGGCAGAATGAGGATGCCATCCCTGGCCCCGTCGATAGCAATCTGGCTACGGCTACTCGCTCTAGTCTTTCGCTTCAGGGATACTGACATTGATGCCTCCTTTCTTAGTAATATCGAATCTGAGTCGTCCTATCGGGTCATGTAACACGTCATACAGGTATGCCCTTTCGGACAGGTCAAGCAGTTGGATGGCTTGTTTTGCCGTCTCCTTCAATGCTTCGTTTGATTCTTCGGCCATATGAGGCACATCTGGGTAGTCTTCCCTGGATAACGGCGTATTCTTGTCGAAGATGTACTGTCGCGGTCGGAGACGGTAGCGAAGTAGGACAATGAGCCAGAGCATGACAATCTTGCCCTTTATACGGATCGCTAGTATCGTGCAGACCAATGCAAACACGCTGACTATGATGATCTTGTAAATACTAGCTCCCATGAACGGCGGAAGAATGGCATACAGTAACGAACCGCCAAAGACCGGGATCGCAAAGAGAATGAGCTGCGAAAAACTCAGGTTTCCGGCGACACGGTCTTCGACGGTTGTCACCTGTGCCGGGACTACGGTAACTTTCATGCTTTTGGCTCCTTCCTAGTCGTTGTCGCTTTCGAACTGACGGCATTCTTTGCGGTGACACGAGATGACGTAGAACTGCTTGGTGCGCTGTAGGTCGTGCCTGTTTGTTGCTTAGTTGGTACGCGCGTGACCGTCACGCCACGGCTACTGTCGGTCTTTGGCTGTGAATAAGCAGCATGGCTTGTCGTGTTTCGCTTCGTCGTTCCACCCCCACCGCTACTTTTCATCGAGGCAGCAGTTGACCGAGCAGTCGATCTAGTAGTAACAGCAGACGCCGCACCCTTCGCTCGTCCACCGAGATAACTCACGCCGTTCATGAAGGTACTTCCGAGTTGCCGTGTCGAACGGGCACCGAGACTGACGTAGCTGAACTGCATCATAAGACCCTGTGTTTTGAGAAGCGCAATAATGGTCGCCAGCCCAATAACCATCGCCATGAGAGTGTTCGGTACATCATTACCACTTGTTGCCGACATACCAGCAAATAACGATGCAGCGAGTGTTAGGATAACGACGTGGACAAAGAGCGTGAATACCGTCGTGACGTAGGTCTTCATAGCCGTCTCGGAGAAGTCACGGAACCCAGGTATCAACCAGAGGAGCAGAACGATCGGCGAGAGCACTGTGCCAACAAATAGCGAGACGAGGCGCCCGACATAGTAGATAAGGAGGATGACCGAAAAGATCAGGAACACGAGCATCACCAGTAGCGCTGCCACACCCTGGCCACCAGACTCGTTCACAACTTTCGTTAGCGTCTCCCAGACCGAACTACTTCCGCCAACAGAGTTGACTGCTGTAATCAGTGCGTTCGATAACGCAATAATCCCATCGATGATAAAGATACTTGTATTGAGGAGTAGGAAGATCAGCCCTACCCTTGGCAGCAAATGCTTAAACTCTATTTCATCAAGCCCGAATGCGCTGGCACTCATGACATGGAGGCCGAGTAGCGCCACAATGACAACGAATAGTACATCAGTGATACCAACCATCGCCAGCCAGAGATTAAACACCGCACTATTACTTGTCATAAGTGGCGTACTCTTGGTAAAGAAATCGAGTGCCGCCAGGAACGGCGCGGCAATTGCTTGAATGATCGTATTAAGGAGACCGGTGATTGCACTCAGTATTACCTCTATAAGGCCACTGCTCGGACTTGCCGGTGTAATTGCTTGCAAGTTTGGTAGTGTTGCCGAGCTTGGATTTGTAGCACCGCCTAACGAACTAGTGAGTATGGCTGTGAGTGTTCCTGCGCCTAACACGATGACGAGTCCGATCATCGCATTCTTGAGTACCCGTTTTGCGAGGTCGAGCTTTTCTGGATTGCCACGGCTGCTCATGTACAGAATACCTGCGTAGACAATGAAGAAGACGCTCGCAATAGCCGCTATGGCGGTCAGCGTCTGCATCGTCGGTGTAACATACTGGCGCATGGCGGTTATCGCGCCAGACGAATCCGCCATGAGGCGGAAGCTCATGGTGAATGTATTAAACATTTCTTACCTCAACTCCCAAACGCGTTGGTAGCTATTGTGGTGACGATATTGCTAATGACGAATGCAGCGATGACGATGGCGAGACCGATACCCGACCAAAGCAACGTGCGCTTTGATCGATCAAGGTGTTCTGGGTTACCTGAGCTGGTTATGTAGCCAAAGCCACCAACCACAAAAAAACCGGTCGCTACGAGACCGGCTAATCCTGCGATAACTTTGATGACGTTGCGAATAAAGTCTTCGACTTGCGTTACGTCACCCGAGGCGGCGAACGCGGGTGGTGCCAAAAGGAACGGCAGCCCTATCGCTACAATGAGCGCTACTATTTTATATTGCGTGGAACTTCTGATCATTATGATCCTCCGTGAAAATAGTTGGTGTAACTTCAACGTATCACACATATGCGAAAATACTAGCGACATAAGCTTTTTATGCAAAACACAAGTATTTTGCCTACCTCTGTTCCGTACGTAGACTATTCTACTACAGAATTTTTGCAGAACACATGATCACATTAGCTCCAGTCATCAGCAAACAAACTAGCCTGTTCAAGCACTAGCTCGGTAGCTATCTTTTCTTCGTCTGGTGGGTAGCCATACTCACGTAGTAATCGCCTGACCTCCACTCGTAATCTAGCCTGCGCATCTTGCCTCAGTGTCCAGTCAACCCGTAAATTAGCACGCACACGTTTGACAAGCAGGGCAGCTAGCTTACGTAATTGGTCATCGCCCATCACCTGGACGGCACTACCATTTGCTGCCAGTGCATCATAAAACGCTACCTCATCAGGTGATAGGCCCAACTCTTCCGCCTCTTTTTCGCTGTCACGAATCTCACGGGCGATCTTTATCAGCTCCTCAAGTATTTGTACTGCTTCTATACTGTTGTTTTTGTATCGTTGTAAAGATTTTTCCAGCATTTCAGCAAATGATCGCGCCTTGATTGCATTGGTCGCAAATCGTACCCTGATCTCGTCATTCAGCAGCCTCTGCAGCGCTTCAACTGCCAAGTTTTTCCGCTCCATACCACGTACCTCAGCCAAGAACTCCTCGGAAAGTATCGACAGATTCGGTCGCTCAAGCCCAGCCGCCTCAAAAATGTCTACCACACCAGCTGGCGAGATTGCTCGGTCGACAATCTGTCGAATTGCCGAGTTGTACCCTTCGGTACCTATACCGCTAGCTTCAGAAAGTTTAGCAAGCCGCGCTTTGACTGCTTGGAAGAATGCCACATGATCGCGGATAGCAAGCGCTGCTTCATTTGGTACACTCAGCGCAAAGGCCTTACTTAGCTCCAATGTGTGCTGTTTTAGTCGTTTCTCTACGTCGTCCAACCCTAAAATATATTCTTCAGCGTCTAAAATTATCTGCATCTGTGCGCCGGTATCGGCCGTAAAATAATGAGCATATTCAAAGCCGCTAAAAATATCCTGCAAGATCTCAAACTTCTCATTCATCATCGCCACAGCCTCAGCTTGGTCGAGCGTTGGTTGGCCACTACCGCCACTCACGGTATACGTTTGCAGAGCCTCGCGCAAGGCCGACGCTATGCCAAGATAGTCGACTACTAGACCACCCGGTTTATCTTTATAGACACGGTTGATACGCGCAATCGCCTGCATGAGGTTGTGTCCCTTCATCGGTTTATCCAGGTACATCGTGTGCATACTCGGCGCGTCAAAACCAGTCAGCCACATGTCGCAGACGATCGCCAGTTTCAATGACGAATCACTCTGTTTCATGCGCTCAGCCAGCCGTTGTCGTCGCTCTTTGTTACGAATATGTTGTTGCCATTCCAATGGGTCGCTCGCTGAGCCGGTCATCACCACCTTTACGAGGCCCTGGTCATCCGCTTCGCTGTGCCAGTCGGGGCGAATCTGTACAATGGCGTCGTACAAATTCACGGCAATCCGGCGGCTCATAACGACAATCATACCTTTACCGTCCATCACGCTCAATCGGTTTTCGAAATGTTCGACTATATCACTAGCGATCCGCTCAATGCGCTTGCTATTGCCAACGATTGCTTCTAACTGCGCATTGCGCGCCTTGTATTCCTCTTGGCGGTTGAGCTCTTCGTCTTCGAGCAGTTGGTCAATCTCGCGGTCAATCTTGAGTCGCATGCTGCTATCGATGTCGAGTTCTACTAGCCGGCTTTCGTAGTAAATCTGCACAGTTGCGCCGTCTTGCACTGCCTGTTCTATGTCGTACACGTCAATATAGTTGCCAAATACCGCTGGTGTGCTTTTGTCCTCATGCTCTATCGGCGTGCCAGTAAAGCCAACAAAACTCGCGTTTGGCAACGCCTGGCGAATATATTTGGCGAAACCGTCGATGAAATTGTACTGGCTGCGGTGAGCCTCATCGGCCATCACTACGATGTTCCGTCGGTCACTTAGTAGGGGGTAGTCATTCCCCTCATCCACCAAAAACTTAGCATTGGTCGTAAAGATAATTCCACCCGCCTCGCGCCGTAGTAGCTCCTTAAGGTTCTCACTACTTGTGGCGTGTTGCGGCTCTTGGCGAAGTAACTCGTGACAGTTCGCAAATGTACCAAACAGCTGATCGTCCAGGTCGTTTCTGTCTGTTATAACGACAACTGTCGGGTTTTTTAGAGCTGGTTCAAGTACTAACTTGCCGCTATAAAACACCATACTCAAACTCTTGCCTGAACCCTGGGTATGCCACACCACGCCGACTCGGTGATCGGCTTCTGGCTGGATGGCACGAATGGTCGAGTCGACGGCTTTTTTGACCGCCCAGTATTGGTGGTAGGCCGCCAGTTTCTTGATATACGTGTGACGTTCTTCGTCGCGCTCAAACACCACAAAACTACGTACAATGTCGAGCAATCGTTCGCGGCTACATGCACCTTTTAGTAGCACCTCGAGCATTGGCACTCGGCCAACTTCTTTTTCGCCGTCGATAGTTTTCCATGGCGTGAATCTCTCATAGTTACTACTTAGCGTGCCGACTGCCGCATCGATGCCGTCACTGATGATCAGTAGTTCGTTGAAGCGAAATAGTACTGGTATCTCGGCTTTATAGGTCTGCAGCTGATTGTAGGCCGCCTTTTGACTGGCTTTTTCAGCAGTCGGATCTTTTAGCTCTATAACCGCCAATGGCAAACCGTTTACGAACAGTACTACGTCTGGTCGTCGGTGATAATCACCCTGCATCATAGTCAATTGGTTGACTGCTACAAATTCGTTGTTGGACAGATCATCAAAATCAAACAGCCTTACATTTACAGTACGGACCTCGTTTCCACCAGGCATTCTGGCCTCGATATTGACACCGTTAACCAACAAATCATGAAAATGTCTGTTGTCGTTTATCAGATCATGCTCAGTTGAACGAACAATCATGTTTATGGCCGCTTCGATCGTTTCTCTTGAATCAATAGGGTTAATCTTTGACAGTGCAAACTCTAACCTATCACGAAGCACTGCGTCGGTATATTTCCGCTCACCGCTGCCATCTGGCCCGATCTCCGGCCCATGTAAAACCTGCCAGCCTATGCCAGCTAATATTTCTAGTGCATTCTGCTCAACTTTGTCTTCGTTCATCTTATGTCTCCAGCCTGCATGCCGATAAAGTTCAAGAAACGCAATCCCTTTTCGGTCACTTTCAGTATATCGTTATTTTCATCAATAAGGCCAGCCTCGGTTAGTGTACTCAATATGGCCTGCCGCTCAACGATAGGATTTGCGACGTGCGAAGGCACTTGATAAGCCTGTAAGAATATAGTCTTTCTGGCCTCAATTTGAGTTATTGTCTGCAGCGCGATTTTTGTATTCTGGACTAAGTGAAGGTTGAGAAATTTGAAGTCCATTTCCTCATACATAGATACCAGCTGGTCAATTTGTTCCTTCGTGAGAGTCACGCTGCCATCGTTCGCTTTTGTCTCTAGGTTTTCTACCGCCTTCTCTTCGACTTTACCACCACCCACTGTCGTTGACTGCTGCTGACTAAGTTCGACGCCGGGAGCCTTAAACCTGTCTATCTTTTCGAGAAAAATTCGAATTGAGTTTTCAAATCGGCTGATAAACATTATTCCAATCACCAATACCGCTACGGGCCACGTAACGACAAGCGCAATATAATCCTTGAGTAAACGCCAATCGATAATGCGAAGAAGATGTGTTATTTGTTGGCGTGTTATCAAGACAAGCGCGCCCAATAGGAGAATAAGGAGGAGAACCTCAAGCTTCATCTTGTTTGCGACCACCCACTTTCGAATCTCTGACCATCTACCGGTACGACTTTTAACCGAACGTGATTTCTTTTTCATACTTTTACCTTTCCATTTATCAATCGCGGGAGAAGGGTGTCGCGGAGGGTGGTGAGGGTCTGGATCTCCTTTGTGTTTTCAGTTATTTGTTTAAAAAATGGCACCACCTCCGCATTAAAATCGGATATTTGGTCTTGGGATATATCGGGCATTTCAAGGAGTTCTAAGTGACTTGGGGAGATATGTGGTTGTGCTGCTCCGGTCTGCATCCCGTATATCTTCCCCTGATTCATCTTTAACAGGATATAGAAAAAGTACACGCCATCAGTTATGGTCTGATCAATAAACGATGAGTCTGCGGACCACACATTCTCGCCCCATAGCGCAATATAGCCGGCGTTTGCGCCTGAGGCACTCACAGTTATAACAGGAGCAGTAGTATTTGACGCAACATGAAAGCCTGCTGGCCGTAGCCCACCGCTAACAACTGGTATCAGTCCAGGTCTCATGTTTTTGGAAGTTAAGCTTTTGCCTCGTTTGGGATGAATCTTAGAACCAAGCAGCACTTTAGGTACATCCTTGAAAGCAGGGTTGTCGATGAAATAATGACGAAAGAGTGTCTGACCCGTCTGATCCAGCGTTTCGTTCATTTTCCGATTCAGTTCAATTTTCTCATCAATCGTCCCAAGAATATTAACTATTTGTTCTTGCTCAGGCAATTCGGGCAGCAGTACTTTGAATGACTTCACGGCTTTTGTCGGTGTTGCTATAGACGGTACCCCAACTTGTGAGGTATGTTGCATCAGCTCATGTTGGCCTATAGTTGATCGCAAATAGTAGAGCAGATATCGCGGGTTTACAAGATTTTTGTCCGGCGTTATTCGTAATTGTGACTGGGAAGCTAAATAATAGGGGTATTTACCATGCGGAACAATGCTAATTTGGCCCAAAGTGCCTCTGTGAGTAATTACAATATCATCCGGATAAGCCAAGCTACGTTTGAGCGACCGAGCTTTCTCTTCGCTCACAAATGAAAAACTGCCGCCAACCTCATAGTCATACAGATTTCCGCCTTTGATTATTGGCACTCCCGACGCGGTAAAGCTATCTACTTTAAGATTTGACCCAAATGGTCCCATAGCTATATCAGATATAATATCTCCAAGCAAAACAGTACGGGTCATTTTTTATTCCCCTCGCTATTGGTAGAAGCGGATATATTCGTGCCCTCATCTGTATCACCATTATCGG
>JAJZQE010000027.1 GCA_021847685.1 bacterium
CTTTTGTGACGACAATTTCTTTACCGAGAACTTCAATTTTCGTCTTTGGGTAACCAAGGTAGGCTCGGATTTGGCGTTCGGCTTCGCTTGCCGTCAGAAGTTGTGGCTTTAGTAGCGAATCATCTTTACTTAACAGATTGCAGTAGGTGGCTTTTGAGCCATCCTGTGGGGTTGGTTTTAAGGATCCGTCTAAAATGGCGGGCAAGTTATCGAGTAATCGCATTGTGCCAAGTTCGGCAAGGGTTTGATATAATTCTGGCTTGGTTTCACTACCGGTTAGCGGTTGGATAATTTGACTGTAAATCGGGCCGGCGTCCATGCGGGCTTCAAGCTTCATGATGGTTACGCCAGTTTGTCGGTCGCCATTTAGGATGGCTGATTCGATTGGTGACGGGCCACGATACATAGGTAGCAGTGAAGGATGAACGTTTATGATGCCAGGATTGAACAAATTAATTATACTTCCTGGAATAATTTTGCCGTAACTGACAAGGACGCCAGCGACGTCACCAATGGCCTTGATGTCGTTTTCAACCTCTGACAATTTGGCCGGCTGCCAGACTGGGATGTTCTGACTTTCAGCGTAAACCTTAACCGATGGTGGTGTTAAGGTTTGTTTACGCCCGCGCTTGCTGTCGGGTTTAGTAATGACGGCAACGACATTATAACCAGCCTCGACTAGGCCCTTAAGGGCTGTCAGGCTAAACTCTTCAGTCCCAAAGAATACTATTTTTTTCAACGTTTTTTGCATAATCTAGTGGTTGAAGCTCGCCTTCCTCGTCGAGAGTGTAAAATGCATCAGTTTTGTCGCGGATATGATCAATAAAAACGATACCGTTGGTGTGGTCGATTTCGTGCTGAATTACTCGGGCCAGGAAGCCTTCCGCCTTAAAGCGAACTTCATTGCCACTTTGATCAAGGGCGCGAACGCGAATTTTGGTGTAGCGGGGAACTTTGCCGTAGATGTTACTGACACTTAGGCAACCTTCATAATCCTCGGTAACTTCGCCTTCGTATTTTACGATTTCGGGATTGATTAAGGCGGTAAAATCACGCACAGCTTTATCATCAAAATCGGTTCGAACGATAACGACGCGGTATAGCCGATCGATTTGAACAGCGGCTAGGGCGGCGCTGATTTCGTGCGGTCGGCTATCTTCCCAATCAAGGGCAGCGGCTGTCATATCGTTGATTAAACGCTGAGTTTCATCTGTTACGACGTGTATTTTGGCTGATTTCTGACGCAGATGGGGGGACGGCAGAGTGATGATATCTTCTTTTTTCATTAATCGTATTATACCAGGGGTCGCTAAAGCAGGCTAGTGGGGTCAAGTTCGGATTGCCAGTGAGCTGGCGGTACGAATCCCAGAGCCTGAATCAGATGTTCGCGTTTTGGACTTTTTATGGTTAGTTGCCAGCGGTAGTTGTCGCGCTGTCTCTCGTAAAACGCCGGTGTTGGGCCAAGGATAGTAACGTCTTTATCAAGTTTAGATTTAAGTGTCCGCGCTAGTTCTTGGGCAGAGCGAATCGCGGCGGCTTCAGATTTGTAGCTACAAGTTAGCTTGAGTAAATGGGTGAAGGGTGGAAACAGAGCTTTTTTACGATTTTTTAAAGTGTAATCATAAAAAGATTCGTAATCCTGATTGACGCCAAATGCAATGCTGGGATGGGTTGGTTGGTAGGTTTGGATGATAACTTGGGTGGCGTGTTCGTTGCGGCCTACGCGACCGATGACCTGAGCGAGTAGCTGAAAGGTGCGCTCGCTGGCGCTAAAATCAGGTAAGGCCAGGCCGCTGTCGGCTTGAACAACACCGACTGTTCGAAGATGCGGTAGGTCGAGGCCTTTGGCCACAACTTGAGTGCCGATAGCGATATCAATCTCGCCCTTATAAAGTTCATCGTAGCGTGCGTCGACTGTATCAGCGGCGCCATTGTCGGCATCAAAGCGGCTGATATTGGCTTTGGGGAATAGCTTTTTTAATTCTGCTTCAATCATCTTGGTTCCAAAGCCTTTGTGAATAATATCGACATGGTGACAATCTGGGCAAGAAGTTGGCACGGCTTGCTTGAAATCACAGATGTGGCAACGCAGTGTATGCTGATCGGTATGCAAAGTTAGTGGGATAAAGCAGCGCGGGCACATCGCTGTCCAGCCGCAATTTTCGCATAAAGTCGTACTGGCGCTACCGCGGCGATTGTGAAAAATTAGGGCCTGTTTGCCTTCGCTTAGCGTAATTTCAAGCTGGTTGATTAACTGTTTTGATAAAAAGCGGTGACCGTTGAAGTTTGATCGGTTTTTCATATCAACTAGCGTTAAAACAGAGGCGGCAGCGTTATCCCTGGCTGGTTTATTTAGGCGCAGAATTGGTCGGCCAGACTGATCGGCCAGGTAGTGGTCGGTGACATTTGGCGTGGCGCTACCAAAGACGACTTTGGCGCCGTGTAGACGCCCTAGCACAGTGGCGGCACGCAGGGCGGAGTAACGTGGTGCTTGCTCTTGTTTGTAGCTTGGCTCGTGGGCCTCGTCGACTAAAATAGCCCCGATATTCGGTAGCGGTGTAAATAATGCCGACCGAGCGCCGATTACAAGACGTGGCTCGGTTGATTCCAGGGCTTCTTTCCAGATGGCGTGACGACGGGATTCGCTAATAGTCGAGTGAACCAACATTATATTTTCAAAGTCATCGCTAAATTCGCTAACAAGTTGAGAGGTTAAGGCGATTTCGGGCACTAGAACAATCACTGATTTGCCTTGATCAATGGTCCGCCTAGCTATCTCTTTGTAGGTTTCGGTTTTACCCGAACCGGTTACGCCTTGTAGTAAAAAGGTGGCTGGCGGCGAGTCTATAACGGATTGAATTACTTGTTTTTGCTCGGCATTGAACAAAATATTTGTTCGGGTTCGTTCGGTTACTTTTTGGTTATTTGTGAGCGGGCGCCTGGTTTTAGTCAGGCCGCGTGGCAGTAAGGTCTGCAGAACTAGCGCGAGAGGCGTGACGTAGTAGCTGGCCAGCCATTCAGCTAGACCAAGCAGTGGCGCGGGTAGAGGTTGATCGACGATGATGGACAGAACTTCTTTGGTTTTATATTCAGGCTTATTAGTTGGGCGCATGATGACGCCGATTAGTTGCTTTTTGCCAACCTCAATCAAGACGATCTGGCCAGCCTTTAGCAGTCTAGTTGAGGCATAGGTAAAGACGTCGCTACCTGGGCGAATAATCTGATTTGGCGCAACCTCATAGTAGTGCATATATATCAGTATACTGCTAATATAAGCATATGTATTTTGAGAGTAGGGCGCAGGCTGGTCAGATGTTGGCGGTCGAGCTATTAGATAAGTATCGTTATGAGAACTGTGCTGTGGTGGCGCTAAATGACGGTGCTGTTTTGGTGGCCGAACAAATCGCCTCAGCTTTGCACTGTATTTTGATGATGCTGCTTACGGAAGACATCCAGATACCGGGCGAAGATTTAAGCTTTGGGGCTATCTCTCAAGAAGGCGGCTTTACTTATAATGGTATGTTTTCGACTGGTGAAATCGAAGAGTACGTTAGCGAATTTCATGGCTATTTGGATGAGCAAAAACGCGAAGCTTTTCAAAAAATTAATCGATTACTTGGTGATGGTGGCTTGATTGATAGTTCGCTGCTACGCAACCACGTGGTTATTTTAGTGTCGGACGGCTTGGATAACGGTGCTTCGATTGACGTGGCGATTGATTACATGAAACCAATTCAGGTTAATCGTTTGGTGGTAGCAACCCCGACGGCCAGTGTTCAGGCAGTTGATCGTCTGCATGTTTTGGCTGACGAGTTGCATATCTTGGATGTTAAAGAGAATTTTATGGGTGTCGATCATTACTATAATCAGAATATTATTCCGTCGCATGAAGAGACAATAGCCAAAATTAACCAAATTGTATTGAATTGGCGTTGACCAAAACGATTAGAAAAGTGTAGAATAAAAAGCAACAAGTTAGGCAGTTAGTAGTTAAGGGAATAAATGTTAGACGTTTTTATTACATCTAGGGTTCGACGCAAAATTGTAGTGGTTTACGCTAAATATCCCGATTTTAAGACGCACGTCCGCGGACTGGCGAAACTTATTAAGGAAGACCCAGGCAATATTCAACGTGAGTTGAAGCGACTCGAAAAAGTTGGTTTCTTGACCAGCGAAAAGCAGGGTAACACAAAGATTTATGCGACTAACAAGCAATTCCCAATCTTTAAAGAACTGCAAAGTATAGTTATAAAGTCACAGCAGGCGGGTCGCCCAAAGCGTTCGTCGTCTGACATATAACATGTCTTTATTTGAGAGAATTTTAGCCGCCCGCGGTTTAAGTGGTGACGCTGCCCGGGACTTTTTGCAGCCTGATTATGACAAAAAACATGATCCATTTTTGTTGCCAGATATGGAAAAAGCCGTTGAGCGAATTGTGCTGGCCAGAGAGCGCCAAGAAAAAGTCACAATTTATGGCGACTACGACATTGATGGTTTAACGGCGACGACAGTGATGTTGGATGCTTTGGCGGCGTTTGGTTTTGAGGACGTTGACGCCTTTATTCCAAACAGATTTGTTGAGGGTTATGGCCTGACTGTTGATGCGGTCGAGACGATTGCCGCCCAGGGGACGAAACTGATTATTACGGTCGACTGCGGCAGCTTGAGCCACAAAGAAATAGTACGAGCTAACGAGCTTGGCGTTGATGTGGTCGTAACCGATCACCATAATGTTAGTGATATTCAACCACCAGCCGTGGCGGTGATTAATCCGAAGCGAAAAGATCACAAATACCCGTTTATCGACTTGGCTGGGGTTGGTGTGGCTTTTAAGTTAGTTCAAGCTTTACAGACGCGACTGCCGGGTTTGCCAGTCGGTGCCGAAAAATGGATGTTGGATTTGGTGGCGCTCGGGACGGTTTGCGATGTCGTTAGCCTAAAAGACGAAAATCGAATTAATGTTTTTTGGGGATTGAAGGTTTTGCAAAAAACGCGGCGCCCAGGTCTGCGCGCCTTGATGGCGGTAGCCAAAGTTGAGCCTGAAACGCTTAATAGCCGGTCGCTTGGTTTTGCGCTGGGTCCGCGAATGAATGCGGCCGGGCGACTTGAAACAGCGCGACATGCGCTGGATATGCTACTGGCAGCTGATAATCAGCTGGCCTATGAAAAAGCCGAGCAACTTGATGCCTTAAACCAGGCGCGTCGGGCTGATCAAACAAGTATTTTAAAAGAAGCCACCTTGCAGGCTGAGGAGTTTCGCGATTTGCCAGTATTGGTGCTAAGCGGTCCCAGCTGGAATCATGGTATTGTTGGCATCGTCGCCGCCAAGTTACTCGAAAAGTATCAAAAGCCAACGTATGTTTTGCAGGAGATGGGTGAAACATCAAAGGGTTCGGCGCGCAGTTTTGGTGGTTTTAGCGCGGTTGAGGCAATCCGGGCGGCCGACGACATTATTACAAAAGGCGGCGGCCATACTTTGGCGGCTGGTGTGACATTGCAAACGGCTAACATTGCGGCTTTTAGGCAGCGGGTTAACGAATTTTATAAATCGCTTAATTTAACCAACCAGGCCGCATTGTTACTGCCCAAGGAAGACGTTTTAATAGATGATTTTTCGGAAGTGACTGAAGATTTCGTAACACAACTTGCTAGCCTCGAACCATTTGGTAGCGGCAATCCTGAGCCTGTTTTGAAGATTAAAAACGTAATAGTGATTGATCAGCGACGCATGGGCACCGATAATCAACATGTCAAATTGGACGTAAAAGACGCACAGGGCCGACGTTTGCAGATGTTAGCCTTTAGCGCGCCGTCTCACTTTTTTGCCGAGCCTGGCGAAGTCGTAACAGTGGTATTTCAACCAACTTTAAATGAATGGAACGGTCGGCGTAGTGTCGAAGGCCGGCTATTACATTTGGTTTCTGGTGACTAATTTTCAGTTTATTGCACTAAAATCTCTTATCTGTTACAATACATCGATATGGTACAAGTAACACGTAAAGATGAACGAGAAGCAAACGAGAATATTATTCGTCGTTTTAACCGCAAGGTTTTACAGAGTGGTGTCTTAGCTGAGGCCAAGGCTGCTATGCGATTTGAGAAACCAATCAGCAAAACTGAACGTCGCGCTAAAGCGATTATTCGCAAAGCACGTAAGGCCGACAAGCTAGATAAAGCACGTTTAGGACTTCGATAAAGTGTCTCTAAAAGAGCGCATTAATAACGATTTAAAAACCGCCTTGCTAGGCGGTGATCGTTTTAGAGGAGAAGTTCTTCGCGGTTTAAAATCGGTTATTTTAAACGAAGAAGTCGCTCAAAGTAAGCGCGAGACCGGCTTAAGCGACGAAAATATCGAGCAATTAGTAGCGCGTGAAATTAAAAAGCGTAATGAAAGCGCCGCGATATATGACGGCGCCAATCGTCCTGAGCTAGCCAAAAACGAGCGGGCCGAAGCGGCGGTTTTAAATGATTATTTGCCAGCTCAACTGAGTGAGGCTGAAATTTCGGCTGCCGTTACTAAAACTATTGCCGAGCTTGGTGCTAGCGGCCCAAGCGCGATGGGTCAGGTGATTGGCGCTGTTAAAAAAGAACTTGGCAATAGTGCCGACGGGGCGCTTATCGCTCAACTTGTCAAAAAAGCGCTTAGTTAGCGTCTAGAATTTGGAATATAGCTGTTAGCTTGGGTATACTATAAACATTATGACAAATCTTATCACCACCCACCAAGCGCAACCTACAGCCTATCTTCTACCTTCTACCTTCTACCAACCCGGAGTGTCTGTATGATTATCATCTTTGGTCCGGCTGGATCTGGTAAGAGTATGCAGGGGCAGATGTTAGCTGCGCGTAATAATTGGCGCTGGTTAAGTGCTGGGCAGCTACTGCGCGACACGCGTGATCCTGAAATTATGGCCGAAATGCAAGCCGGTCGATTAGTTGCGCACAGTAAGGTCAATAAAATCGTTAGCGAGGCGATAGCGCGGGCGACCAATGTACGTCAGGTTATCTTGGACGGTTTTCCAAGGGCGCTCGAACAAGCCAAATGGTTGCTTGATAGCGAGGCCGAGCACGGCGATAAGATTGAACTTGGCATCGTATTAGAAGTACCAAAAAAAGAATTGATGAAACGGCTTGAAGTTCGTGGCCGGGCTGATGATACTTTTGAAGCCATCGATGAGCGTTTAGAAATTTATCGCCACGAGACTGAACCAATTTTAGATTATTTTGCAAAAAACGGCATTAAAATTGTTCGAGTCGATGGTATGGGATCGGTTGGGCAAGTTCACGATCGAATTATGGAAGAATTGGTCAAATGCAATCTAGGATAAAGACGCCAGCCGAAATTGAAGCAATGCGCCAAGGTGGCAAAATTCTAGCAACTATTTTTGCTGGTCTTCGAAAACAGGTTGTGGTTGGTATGAGCGAGCTTGAGGCTGATGCCTGGGTTGATGCCGAAATTAAACGTTTGGGCGCTAGCGCAACTTATAAAACGCCCGAAGTCGAATTTCCGAACGCAATCTGTATATCGGTCAACGATGCGATTGTGCACGGTGTGCCGACTGATTATCGTTTTGAAAGC
>JAJZQE010000028.1 GCA_021847685.1 bacterium
TCGCACAGCAAAGGCGCGATTAATGAAGAATTTACGGTTGCCGACTTCTTCCGACGCTACACAACCTACAATTTGGACACAAATCGTCCCGGTATTATCCACCGACTTGATCGTGACACTAGTGGTGTTATGATTGGTGCCCGCAACGCGCAGACGGCAACGCTTTTGCAAAAACAATTTGCCGACCGACGAACTAAAAAGATCTATATCGCCGTGCTTGACGGTATTCCAAAACTGCCAAAAGCGCAACTTGACCTGCCGATTAGCCGTAATCCAACCGCTCCAAGTACGTTTAAGGTAGATGTAAAGGGTAAGTCAGCTCTGACGCGCTACGAAGTCTTGGCTGAAACCGATAAATACGCGCTTGTAAAACTCATGCCTCGTACCGGCCGAACTCACCAGTTACGCGTCCACATGCGCTATATCAACGCTCCAATCTTAGGTGATAAGGTTTATGGTAAGCCAGCTGACAGGTTATATTTGCACGCTGAAAGCCTGGAAATTACCATTCCCGTCGGTGATAGGCGCGTTTTTGAAGCTCCGGTTCCGGTTGAATTTACTGATAAATTTACACAGGTTAAATAATCATGCAAAAACCATTAATTAACCCTGCTAGCGACCTAGTTTTATCGCTGATGCTGCGCGATATGCCGCAAGCGCTGCTGCTGACTGGTCCAAGTGGTATCGGCCTGGGAACGGTCGCTAGGCACCTTGCAGGTCAAATCGGCACTTTAAATCACATTGTCTTGCCCGAAAAAGACGAAAAAGTTGATATCGATAAAGGAGTAATAAGTGTTGATAGTATTCGACGGCTATACACTCAAACCAGGTCAATTCAGACCGGCAATACCGTAATATTGATTGATTATGCTGAAAGAATGGGTATGCAGGCGCAAAATGCCTTCCTGAAGCTGCTTGAGGAGCCTACAGCCGGCGTTCACTTCATTTTAGCCACTCATACACCATCGAGGCTATTGCCGACCGTAACGTCACGTGCGCAGTCGGTTGAGCTTAAGCCGATCCTTAAACAACAAACCGAAGATCTGCTTGATGCATTAAATGCTACCGATACTAAAAAACGCCAACAACTGATCTATATGGCGAATGGATTACCGGCCGAACTAACTCGTCTAGCCGGTGACGAGGCGTATTTTACGGCTAAATCAGTGGTAATGCGCGACGCGCGTGATTTGCTGCAGGCTAATACTTATCATAAACTACTGGTTGCTAATAAATATCGTGATAGCCGAGATGGTGCGCTGGCGCTGCTTGACTACGTGGCGAATATCTTAAAGCACAGTATATCCGACAAACCTCAAGAGAGTTTAATCAGCCAGTTGGACGAGCTGCTCTATGCCAGGCAACAGATTGAAGCTAATGGTAATATCCGTATTTGCCTGGCTCGGTTTGTGATATAATTAGATTATAAATGTTAGGTCTTATTGTTATTGCACTTTTAGGCGGATGGACGATATATCAGCGCCAAACCATCACTGAAGTCGTGGCTGATTTGCCAACTAAACTGTCCGAAAAGCTTGAACAGCTTTGGACAATTGCCCAGGAGTCACTTCAAAGTAAAAAATACTTGCGGGCTGAAAAGGCGCTTCTGACGATTTTGCGCGTTGACGAACGTAATGCCAGCGCCTACAACCGCCTGGGTATTTTGTATGCTAAACAACAGGCTTTTCGCGATGCTGTTGAATGTTTTGAGATTGCGCAATCGCTTGAGCCAAGTGCCAGTAGCCTCCATAACGTCGGTTTGATATATTACGAAACCGGTAACTTTGATAAAGCCGCTCTAGCTTTCGAACAAGCCCTGGCGATGGATAGCGAATTAGCCTCACGCCATATTGCCTACGCCAAAGTTCAAGAAAAACTTGGCCACAATCGAAAAATGATTGAATCGCTTGAAAAAGCCGTCGAGCTTGACCCAATTCCACAGACATTAAACATTCTGGCCGACGCCTATGAGCGCACCGGTCAATCAGATTTGGCTTTAAGTCTTCGTGAAAAGTCAGCTAAAATGATTATTCCGCAAGCTCAGCCGCGACGACTCAAACGACCACGTCGCGTAATTATGTAACCTGCGCCCCGACAATTGATATCTTAAGGGTAAATATGTTAAAATCTACCAAGGTACGCCGCGATAGCTCAGTTGGTAGAGCGCATCCATGGTAAGGATGAGGTCCTGGGTTCGAATCCCAGTCGTGGCTCCATATCAATCATTGAAAACCAAACTGTTATTGAGTAAAATGGTTTAGTGCCTACAGTATGCCGCTTTAGCTCAGTTGGTTAGAGCACCACTTTTGTAAAGTGGGGGTCCTCGGTTCGAATCCGAGAAGCGGCTCCACAATAAGCTGGAATCGTGTAGTGGCAATCACGGAAGACTGTAAATCTTCTGCCGTAAGGCTTCGTAGGTTCGAGTCCTACTTCCAGCACCAAAGTAAAAAGCCATACCGCAAGGTCATGGCTTTTTACTTTGGTATTGTAAGTGTTGCTCGAACCGTCCTTTTGTGAAACAAAAGAGGTTCGGCGCAGTGATTGAAACGAAAAAGTGTTTACATTTTTTCGTGAATGAACGGAGGAGCAATCCTTGATTGCGATGCCCTACTTCCGCCATTGATGTATAATTGAATTATGGCAACATATAGTTTTGATGTAGTTTCTGAATATGACAAGGCCGAGATGAATAATGTCTTCGCTCAAACCCAAAAAGAGATGATTGGTCGTTATGACTTTAAAAACACCCCAGCCGAAATCGATTGGCTAGGCGATAAGCTTGGCTTTAAAGTTATCGGCGCCAATGAATGGCAGATTGATAGCATCATTGATATTATTCGCAAAAAACTAGCGTCGCGTGATCTTAGCAGCAAGGTGTTAGATTTATCTAAAACGATAACAACCAGTAACCTTAAGGCGACCAAAGAAATTCCGTTCATCGCTGGTCTTGACCAAGAAAAAGCCAAACAAATCACTAAAATGATTCGTGATAACCTACCAAAATTAAAAACGCAAATTCAAGGTGAGGCCGTCCGTGTCACTGGTGGCAGTAAGGATGAACTGCAGGCAGCCATGCAACTTATCCGCAGTGCTGACCTTGATTTTCCGGTCTCTTTTAACAATTTTCGTTAGGCTTGCCCCAATACGCTTTATTTGATATAATCTACCTCTGATAGTTGAGAAAATATAAGGAACCTTTATGCCAAAGAAAAATACTAAGCGCAAAATCATCGGTTTGGTCAGCGACTTAAGTGGCCACCGCAGCTACTACACGTCAAAGAACACCCAAAACACGACTGAAAAGATCGTTCTTAAGAAGTACGACCCAATTGCCCGTGCGCACGCGACTTACACAGAGACTAAAAAGAGTCTTGGCCGTAACGAAATCAAACCTCGCAAGGGTTAATACGGACATTCTTTCAAAAACTCTCCTTTTTTGGGAGAGTTTTTGATTTAACTAATCATTTGCGAATCAAGTTGTTTAGCTAGCCAGGTGCCATTTTTAAGCATAGCATTCAGTAAACGAATCGTCACCGGCTGGTTATCGGCATAAATATACAGCGAACCCTCGTAAACTTCGACCGACAGTGGCCAAAAATGGGCGGCAATAACCTTGGTAACATCGGCGTTAAAGTAGCGCTCGACCTGAATAAAATGCGAAGCGTGCGCAAACAGGCTGTAGCGCGCGATAAACTCTTGGCTATATTGCTCAAAAGTCCCTAGCGGCACACGTTGCATCGACGGATGCGTCGTAAATAGCTTGGAATAAGGCGAATCTTTGTGTTCGTGCATGCCCATAAAAATATGTGGCAAATCGGCGCCATGTTTTAGATTTATCTCTAAAATAAGCCACGAATGCGACCGCAATCGACCGGTTGAATCCTCGGTCGTATCCATACGATTGACGATGCTAATATCATAACCTTCGTACGTGCCGACCGAGTAATGTTCGTCCTGATGGTCGGCTGATGTCGTTAAGCCACGAATAATATGATGGTCATCGCTATGTTGATCGACTGATCCAAAGTAAACCAAGCCAACTTTTTCGCTAAATTGCATAATCGCACTACGAGCTTGACGACTCTTAATATTATTGCGGTGGGCAATTCCACGGTACATACCTCTTATCTTGTTGTGTAAGTGATGAATTGCCATTATGTCCTCTCGGTGATTGTATCAAGTAATGTTGTTATATATTCGGCATGTGTCCAAGACAACGGGGCGGGCGAGATAATTTCTTGGCTAACGGGATCGATTTGCTCGGACATCATGCCAGTCGAAAGCGTACGGGACTTAACCCAATCGAGTATTTCCATAGCTTTTGGTTGCTCGTTGGTTTCAATATAGTATTGAGCTAGCCACATCGAGGTGATAAACCACAAATTGCCAGTAATCGAGTTGTTCGTGCGGCGATAATCGTCATTTTCATAGCGCGGCAAGCCCATAGCGCCGTTATTGATACCAAAGACTTCCTTGGTGGTTTCAATCGAACTGCGCACCTCATCGCTACCTGGCAAAAACAGACCGAACATAAATGCACCAAATACGGCCGAGCTGTCGATTGTGCCATCCTTAATAATCTCGTCGTCAACAACATGCAACCCCTTATAAAAAACCTGGCGTTCTTCGTTATATAGCTGTTTATGGGCAGCTGCTTGAATGTCGTCAGCGGAACTACGCCACTTAACGGCACTATCAGGGTCATTAGCTTTTTCGGCTAGCTCAGACGCAGCAATCAGCGATGCGTAAACAGTCGAAACGGTATAAGTGGTAGTCATAAAGATTTGTTCCCACAGATCATAGCTCGGCTTCGGTAGTCCCGTCGTCTCGTCAACATAGTCGCACATAAAGTTTGCCATCGGCTGCACCATAGTGCTATAAAATTCTTTCAGTAAGGTCGCATCTGGATGCAGTTGATAATACTGGGCAAATACAAATAAGACTAAAGCTGTTTCATCCTCTTGAATCGGTGGTGCTATCAGCTTGCCATGGACATACGGATGCCAACTGCTGCCCTGAGCGCCGTCGGCACGGTATTTGTGCATTAAATAGCCATTGGCGTGAAGCACGCTCTTGCAAAACTCAAAAAAGCGATAAGGCTCGTCCTTAAAACCGAGTCGAACCAGTGGCCAAAGTACATAGGCGCCATCGCGTGGCCAGCAGTAGGCATAGGCGTCGCGCGAGTAATTAAGCATCGATGTATCAGTGCTAGCAATAACGGCACCGCGCTTGTCGATTTGTGACTTTAAAATCATTAAACTAGTTAGAAACAATTGTTTATGTTCAGGTGCAATTTTATCGGCAGCGCTACGGGCGGGCGTAAGCCAGTCGCCCCACCAATTTGCAGTTTGGTCCAAACGTTTAGCCAAGCCGTCTTCACTGACTTGTTTATGGACAAATAGTGCCTCACGAGTCGACGTACCAGCCGCAATCCAATAGCTAACCCTATCCGAGCTATGGGCGTCGATATTCATCTGAAACCGAAGAGTTGAGTCGACTCGACCGTGTTCAACATTGCTAAAGCTCAGCTCGCCATCATCGGCATCCCTAAAAGTGCCTTCATGGCCCTCAATTCCAAACAAACCAATCGTGTATTGATCAAACGGTTGATTATTATGGCTACCGGATACGATAAAAGCCCGACGACCACGGTAGTGTAAAATTGCGTTACTATCTGGCAAGTATTGGCCAGTATCTGTATTACTACGCGAATCGCCAATCGCGAAGGCTTGATGCATAAACAGGCGAATGTCACGTGGTCTGTCTTGTAGGTTAATAACATGAATATTACGCATAAAAGCACTTATCTTGGAATCCACACAGTCGTCTAGCTCAACCATAATACCAATGCGCTCGTTCTTGGCGATTGTATGTCCAATAAGTGAGTCGTGTGGGTAACTAAAGTTAAAAGTCCAGCTATTATCCTCATCAAACCAACTCACCACACCGTCAACCCAAATACCAATTTTGTGGCGCAAATCTTGTCCTGCCGAATGATTTTCAAAGCCAACGTATGGGAAATAAAAATCATGAACCAAGCCAAAGTTATTTAAACCAACGTGCAGCTCGCCGTTACTAAGGACAATTGGTCTAGCCATTTAAACTCCGCATGCCGTGATAATGGTGCAGGCGCCAGCGAATATCGCGAACCGCGTTCATATGGTATAAGAAGGCGTCGTAGGGCGATTCGTAAGGGCTAAAGTAGGCGTGGACATCGCCATCAGTAAACCACTTGGTGCACATGTAGTAAACGTGGTCAGAGGTTTGCAAGTGGCGCCAATCAGCAGCCAGATCCGCGTCCTGACTGCGCATAACATCGTCTTCCAGGGCGTAAACATGTCTTAGTGCCTCTTGTTGCATCGAGTTGCCCAACCAAGCCGTCAGATCACGCTCACTGTCCGCCCAGGTAACAGTGTAGGGCATACTAATCTCGGCAATTGGGGGGTTAGCTTCAATCGCGCCAGACACGGTATAGAAGGTGTTGTCTGGATTTTGCAACCAGCCACCAACAAAGGCCTCAAAAAAGCTAAAGATACCTGTATCGGCCCATTGATGTTCACCAAAAGTTTCGTAGTCCATAAACAAGTTAATGTTTGACTGGTCGCCAATCGAAGCATTAACCCAGGCGTTGTACTTTTCAGCTGTCAGAGGCCATTCGACCCAATTTTTGTTGCTAAAGCGAAAGGCCAGGTCGTCACTAAGGTGATAGTTTTTCAAAAGCAAGGCGATATTTTTTGTGCCAGCTGGTCGGTAAACCGTGTTTGGGCTGCGCCACTGCAGTATTGGATCCCACCCTTCGGCCAAGATGCCCTTAAAGCCGTAATCATCAGCCCATTTAGCTAGTTCGTCATTGTAAGCTAGCTCGGTATTGCGAAAGACGCTTGTTTCAACGCCAAATAATTCGCGGATCTTATTGCGGTGAGCCTCGACTTGACGCTCAAACTCGCTGCGGCTATAGAAAAAGGCCAGGGAATGATAGTAGGTTTCCGATACGATTTCGACGCGGCCCGTATTAACTAGGCGTTTAAAGCTATCTAATACATCTGGTGCCCATTTTTCAGCTTGTTCGATAAATGTACCAGTGATACTAAGTGATACTTTAAAATTAGGGTGTTTATCGAGTAATTTTTCAAGTAGAGCGTTCATTGGTCGGTAAGATTTATCGGCAACCTTGCGTAGTACCCGTTCGTTATTGCGGTCGGTATCGATATTTGGCTCATCAAAATAGTCGTGATTAATGGCAGTATCAAAAACACTGTACTGGCGAACCCTAAACGGTTGATGGACATGAAGATACAGTACAATGGCACGCTTGCTCATACGGCGGATCCTAATAGCGTCGAGTTGTAAACCGTATAGCATCTAGTGGCGACATCATGCCATGATATCCGGTCGTATTCTTTTGATACTTCCTCGCGTAGAGTGCCCTTAAGGGCTGGCGATGTGGCAATTCCCACCAATTGATCAGCAAGCCGATCAATATCCCAAAAATCATATCTAAAAATACTGTTTAGCA
>JAJZQE010000029.1 GCA_021847685.1 bacterium
CAGCTACTGCGTGACACGCGTGATCCTGAAATTATGGCCGAAATGCAAGCCGGTCGATTAGTTCCGCACAGTAAGGTCAATAAAATCGTTAGCGAGGCGATAGCGCGGGCAACCAATGTACGTCAGGTTATCTTGGACGGTTTTCCAAGGGCGCTCGAACAAGCCAAATGGTTGCTTGATAGCGAGGCCGAGCACGGCGATAAGATTGAACTTGGCATCGCATTAGAAGTACCAAAAAAAGAATTGATGAAACGGCTTGAAGTTCGTGGCCGGGCTGATGATACTTTTGAAGCTATCGATGAACGCCTAGAAATTTATCGCCACGAGACTGAACCAATTTTAGATTATTTTGCGAAAAACGGTATTAAAATTGTTCGAGTTGATGGTATGGGATCGGTTGGACAAGTTCACGATCGAATTATGGAAGAATTGGTTAAATGCAATCTAGGATAAAGACGCCAGCCGAAATTGAAGCAATGCGCCAAGGTGGCAAAATTCTAGCAACTATTTTTGCTGGTCTTAAAAAACACGTCGTAGTCGGAATGAGCGAGCTTGAGGCCGACGCTTGGGTTGATGCCGAAATTAAACGTTTGGGCGCTAGTGCAACTTATAAAACGCCGGAAGTCGAATTTCCTAACGCGATTTGTATATCGGTCAACGATGCGATTGTGCACGGTGTGCCGACTGATTATCGTTTTGAAAGCGGTGATATTGTAAGCTTTGATCTGGTAATTACCTATAAGGGTATGAAAACCGACAGTGCATTTACGATGGTTGTTGGCGAGGAGCCAACTGGCGCCAAAAAACATCTGCTGAATTTTACGGAACGCAGTTTATTTGCTGGAATTGATGCTATCAAAGGCCCGACTTACACGGGAGACATCGGTCATGCTGTCGAGGGAGTTTTAAAAGGCGCAAAACTAGGTATTATTCGCGACCTTGTCGGACATGGCGTTGGTCATGAAATGCACCAAGATCCAGAAGTCCCTAACTGGGGTCAAAAGGGTGGCGGTGTCTTGCTGGTGCCCGGTGATACGATTGCGATTGAGCCGATGGCGACACTCGGCGGCGAAAAGATAAAGACTGATAGCGATGGCTGGACTATTCGCACGCGCGATGGCAGTTTGTCGGCTCACTTCGAACATACCGTACTCGTTACCGAAGATGGCGTCGAGATTTTAACTCAGCTTTAATTAAGACACTTTGCAATGATTGGCATAAGCTATATACTAATACCATGCAAGAAAACTCTCGATACGCTGTTGGTATTGATGTCGGTACGACGACTGTTCGATGCCTAGTAGCACACATTGACGGAACAAGTGGCACGCCAACGATTGTGGGTGTCGGTAGCGCGCCAAATACGGGCATGCGCAAAGGTACAGTCGTTAACTTAAGCGGTCCAGCTCAAGCGATTGATGATGCCCTTGGCGAAGCCGAGCGTATGAGTGGCTATCAAGTAAACGAAGCGACCTTAAGTATTAATGGTACCCATATTTTAAGCACTCATGCCGACGGTATGATTGCCGTAGGCGGGTCTGATCACACAATTAATTATGAAGATTTAAGCCGGATTGAAGAAGTGGCGACAATCGGTAAAGTTCCAGCCAACCGTGAGATTTTAGATGTCGTGCCACACGCTTACAAGCTGGACGGCCAAGATAATATCAAGGATCCACTTGGCATGACTGGTACGCGCCTGGAAGTCGATGCTCATGTTGTGTCAGCATTGGTGCCGCACCTAACAAATCTGCAAAAGTCAGCTGAAAGCGCCAAGGTTACGCCACATAGTATTGTGGTAGCTGGTATTGCGGCGGCACGGGCCGTCCTAAGCGAGCAGCAACTTGAAAATGGCGTTGCCCTGATTGATATTGGTGGCGCGACGACCAATTTAGCGATTTACGAAGAGGGTGATTTGCAATATTCGGCAGTTTTGCCGTTTGGTGGCATTAATATTACTAACGACCTGGCGATTGGCCTAAAAACCGACCCTGAAATTGCCGAAAGAGTTAAGATTGAGCACGCCTCGGCCCTAACCCGCAAAGAAAATTCAGGTATCAGCCTAAAGCAAGGTGATGAAATTTATACTTTTGAAACGAATGATATTGATGAGATTGTTGAAGCTCGCCTAGAAGAGATTTTTGAAGCGATTCAGGCCGAACTTAAAAAAGCCGGTCGGGCTGGCAAATTGCCGGGTGGCGTTGTCTTAACTGGCGGCACGGCTCAGCTAAAAGAGATTGCCGAATATGCTAAAAAGTCACTTGGTCTAGCCGCTCGGGTTGGCAAGACATCTGGTTACGGGGGTGTTGCCGATGATATTACTGGTCCACAGTTTGCAACCGCTGTTGGCCTGATGCTAATTGACGTTGACTCGTCGCACCTGCCGAATGGTCCAAAAAAGAAATCGGTTAGCCCACTTGTTGGAGCGAGCGGTTTTGTGAGTAAATTTCTTGACAGGTTTAAGGCATAGTATTTTTCTTAAACCAAGTGTTATACTAGCTTATGAATACGAAGATTGGGAGATAATAGATACATGCCTGAAGTAAAACCAAGCGATATACAGACATTCGCCACAATTAAAGTAGTCGGAGTCGGTGGAGCCGGCGGTTCAGCCGTCAATAGAATGAAAGAAGCTGGCCTATCTGGTGTCCAGTTTATTGCTATGAATACCGATGCCCAAGCTCTTCATAACTCTAAAGCTGACGTTAAAATTCACCTAGGACATAGCGTTACTGGTGGACTTGGGGCTGGGGCTGACCCAGCAACCGGTGAAGCGGCCGCTAATGAATCGCGTGACGAAATTCGCGAAGCAATTACTGGCGCCGACATGATATTTGTAACAATTGGCGCTGGTGGTGGAACTGGTAGTGGTGCTGGTCATATTGTTGCCGAGATTGCTCGCGAGCTTGATATTTTGGTTGTTGGCGTCGCGACAAAGCCATTCAGTTTCGAAGGTGAAAAACGCCGTCAGAACGCCGAGTGGGCTATTGCTCAACTTGGCCGACAGGTTGATACGTTAATTACGATTCCAAATGACCGTTTACTTCAAACGATTGATCGCCGAACCCCACTTCTTGAAACTTTTAAAATTGCCGACGATGTTTTGCGCCAAGGTGTGCAAGGTATTTCAGAGTTAATTACCGAGCATGGTTTGATTAACCTCGACTTTGCTGACGTCAAGGCAATTATGAGTAACGCTGGCTCTGCCCTGATGGGTATTGGACGCGCCAGTGGCGACAATCGGTCGGCTCAGGCGGCTCAACAAGCCATTGAATCACCACTAATTGAAGTTTCAATTGATGGCGCCAAGGGTGTTCTGTTTAACGTCACCGGTGGTTACGACATGAGCATGAGTGAAATCCAGGAGGCTGCCGAGATTATTACTAGCGCGGTTGCGCCTGATGCCAATATCATCTTTGGTGCAACATTAAAGCCCGATCTTGAGGACGAGTTGATTATTACGGTTATTGCAACCGGTTTTGATTCAGCCTACTTCCACAAGGAAGCCACCGCTACTGCAGTGACCCCTGAGGTTAGCTCGATGAATTTGTCAGAAGATGCTGTTAACGCCATTGACCTTAATCTTGATAGTAAAGATTCTGCCGAGACCTTTGCCGAAGACAACACTCACGATATCTGGAACCAGCCAAATGAGGTTGAGGAAGAATCTGATACGCCGGCCTTTTTGCGCCGACGCCGCAAGCACAATAAGGAAGATTAATTATGGCCAAATATAACATTGGCGACAGCCGAGTAATCGAATCACGCGAAGTCAGTGACGGCGTGACGATTCGTCGTCGTCGTGAATCACCTGACGGCAAGCGCTTTACGACTTATGAGCGTATTGAAAAGCCAAACTTGGCTGTTATTAAAAAAGACGGCAAACGTGAACTATTTGACCGTGATAAACTGGCGATTGCGATTAAGCGTTCGGTTGGTAAGTTTTTCCCTTCAGAGGTTGAAGTCGATGAGATGATTAATGACATCGAGGATGGTCTGTACGCACTGGGTGAAAGTGAAATTACCTCCAAGCAAATTGGCGATAAGGTACTTGATGAGTTGGCTGCGCGTAATGAAGTAGCTTATGTCCGTTTTGCGAGTGTCTACCACGAGTTTAAAACGCTCGACGATTTCGTTAAAATCCTTGAACATCAACGCAAGCTAAAGTCGGAAGAATAAAACTGATGAAGGTGGTGATAGTTTACAAAAACGACAGTGATCATGCCCGTGAAGTGATTGATTATTTGCGTGATTTTGAGCACCAGACTGGTCACGTTCTGGAAACGCTTAACCCCGAGGATCCAGAGGGTGAGCAGTTTTGTCGCGCCTATGATATTGTTGAATATCCAACCGTGATTGCAATTGCGAGTGATAGCACGATGCAAAATACTTGGGTTGGTACGCCGCTGCCGACGATTAGTGAAGTTAGCTACTATATCCAATAATTCAGATTAAACTTTACATAACGCTTGACTGTGGCGTAAACTAATATAGTAACGTTCCGTTTTTCGGATGAGTGGTTATCAGCCACGAATGTTTTTGGAAGAAATCTTTAAAGAGACTAGACCCAAACGTTAATCGACGCGTCAGATCGAACAACTAAGCGCTAAAAAGAATCTCTTTTTAGAAACTGGATGGTACCGTCCGAGCAATCGGATTCCAGTGACTAAAAAGGGATTTTTTATTTTTTAAGAAAGGAATCAGTAGTCGTATGAAGTTTAAATCAGGTAGTCGCCGCCGAGCTGTCGAGTACGAAAAAGATTTAGTTCAGCAGTGGAAGAAAGACAAGACCTTTGAAAAATCGGTCGAGATGCGCCCGGTTGATAATTCGTATGTCTTTTACGATGGTCCGCCGTTTATTACTGGTTCACCGCATCACGGTACGCTGCTTAGCTCTGTTATTAAAGACGTAGTGCCGCGTTATCAGACGATGCTCGGCAAAAGAGTCGAGCGTGTTTGGGGTTGGGACTGCCATGGTCTGCCGGCTGAAAACTTTGTCGAGAAAAAACTTGGCATTACTGATCGTCACGAAATTGGCACGCGCATCAGTCTGGCTGATTATATTACCACTGCCCGCGAAAGCATGGTGCAAACGAGTGATCTTTGGGAAGATACGGTTGATCGTATTGGACGCTGGGTTGACTTTAAGGGTGCCTATAAAACCATGGATAAACAATATATGGAATCGGTTTGGTGGGCGTTTAAGCAACTTTACGAAAAGGGCAAAATCTACGAAGGCGAGCGCGTCTTAATGTACGACACCAAGTGGGCGACACCACTTTCAAAGGCTGAAGTTACGATGGATGCTGGCGCTTATATCGAAGTGACCGACCCAAGTGTTTATGTAAAGTTTAAATTAGTTGATCAAGATGCCTATCTGCTGGCCTGGACGACGACGCCGTGGACGCTGCCAAGTAACTCGGCGGTGGCGGTAAATGAAGATTTAATTTATGCAGAAGTAAAACTCGACGATGTGAACTACATTTTAGCTCAGGATTTGCTGGACATAGCGCTGACTGACGAAAAGCATAAAGTTTTGGATTATGAAGTCATCAGCACGTTTAAAGGTAGTGAACTGGTTGGTAAGCGTTACGAACCGCTATTTGTTGATCGTGGCGAAAATGCTCACAAAGTTTGGGCGGCTAATTATGTCACGACTGAATCTGGTACAGGTATTGTTCACCTTGCTCCAGCTTACGGCGAAGAGGACTTTGCGCTTGCTCAAAAGAACAAAATCCCCGTCATCCATACTCTAGACGAATATGGCGTCTTTACGGAAGGCGATTGGAAGGGTGAGGATGTTTGGGAGATTAACAAGACGATTGCCAAGACGTTACTGGAACGTGGCGTTGTCTGGAAGATTGATTACATTCGTCACGAATATCCGCACAATCCACGCACCGGACACCGTTTAATGTACCGGGCTCACCCCAGTTGGTTTATTGATATTGATGGCCAGCGCGAGGAAATGCTCGAGCAGAATACCGAACACATTAATTGGTTCCCCGATCACATTAAACACGGTCGTTTTGAAAAGACTGTCGAGACGGCACCAGACTGGAACATTAGTCGTGACCGTTTTTGGGCAACAGCTATGCCGGTTTGGAAGGGTACTGATAAGGGGGGCAATGAGCATATCAAAGTTATTGGTAGCTACGCCGAATTGAAAGATTTAAGTGGCGTCGAATTGGAAGATTATCACCGCCCATGGGTTGATGATATTACTTTCGAAATCGATGGTGTTAAGTACAGCCGTATTGATAAAGTGATGGATTGTTGGTTTGAAAGTGGCAGCATGCCGTTTGCGCAATTCCATTATCCATTTGAAAATGTCGAAAAATTTGAACAAAATTTCCCAGGCGACTTTATTGTCGAATACGTCGGTCAAGTTCGTGCCTGGTTTTATTACGTGCACGCCATCAATGTTGGTTTATTTGGTCACAATGCCTTTAAAAACGTGATTGTGACTGGTAACGTGGCTGGCAACGATGGTCGCAAGATGAGTAAAAGCCTGGGTAATTACACTGACCCAAATATTTTAATGGATGAGTTTTCAGCTGATAGCTTGCGCTTTTTGCTACTGCAATCGCCGCTGCTAAACGGTGAGGACTTTGCGCTTCATGACAAGGAAGTTGGTGACGTCGCCCGTAAACTATCCATGATTTGGAACATGTACGACTTCTTTACGATGTACGCCGAAGTTGATGGCTGGGAATTTAACGGTGACTTAAGCGACCCGTCGGACATCCTAGAAAACTCGCTTGATCAATGGGTTGTCAGCCGTGTCCACCAACTGACCGCCGAGGTTGAAAAAAATATGGATATCTATGATTTGCCAAATGCCGTCAAACCAATCTTGCCATTTATCGAAGACGCTAGTAACTGGTATGTCCGTCGCAGTCGTCGCCGTTTTTGGAAGTCGGGTGATGATAAGGATAAAAACAATGCATATCGCACCCTGCACTACGTCCTGGTTCAGTTAGCTATGACGATTGCGCCATTTACGCCGTTTTTGGCCGAAGAATTGTACCAAAAATTAACCGGTGGTGAAAGCGTGCACCTACTGGATTGGCCAAAAGTCGGTCATATTAACGAGCTGGTTGTTACCGACATGGAAACTGTTCGCGAATACGTTAACCTGGGCCTCAGTATCCGGGCTAAAGAGCGCCAAAAGGTTCGTCAGCCGCTAGCCAGCGTAACCGTACCACGACTAGGCGAGTTTGTTGATTTTGAAGATATCTTGATTGATGAGCTGAATGTTAAAAAAGTGATCACCGGCGGTGAATTGGCGCTTGATTTAACGATTACGCCAGCCT
>JAJZQE010000030.1 GCA_021847685.1 bacterium
ATCAAAGACACGGGCAAAATAAGCAATTTATTGAAGTTCGATAGTTGATTAGTCCAAGCTCGCATCTTGTCTAAAACACCTCCGCGTTACACGTTAATTGTACGTGATATTTATCACAAAATCAAGAGCATATGCTTTATACAAACAACCGTAGGGGTTTGTTCCTACTGGTCCTGTCAAAAGAAAAACCCCATCCTTACAGATGAGGTATTTCTTTTGGTGGGCGCTGAGGGGCTCGAACCCCCGACCCTCTCGGTGTAAACGAGATGCTCTAGCCAACTGAGCTAAGCGCCCATTCCCAAGGATTATACACCAACATTTTGCCCCTGACTAGGGTTTAGTTGAATGTGCATGGCTATCATGCTTGAATGAATGACGTATTTCTGCTATAATTATAGATAAGGAAGCCCGCGTAACGGGTATATTTTTATGAAAGACCCAAAATTTATTCGAAACATCGCTATTATTGCGCACGTCGATCATGGCAAGACGACTCTCGTCGATGGATTACTGAAGCAAAGCCATACCTTTAGGTCAAACCAGGCCGAGATGGCGCAAGAGCTAATTATGGATAGCGGCGATCAAGAACATGAGCGTGGTATTACGATTACTGCTAAACAGACTTCGATTTATCACGGTGACTATAAAATTAATATTATTGACACCCCTGGTCACGCCGACTTTAGTGGTGAAGTTGAACGAACCCTAAATATGGCTGACGGTGTTTTGTTGATTGTCGATGCCCAGGAAGGCCCAATGCCACAAACAAAGTTTGTACTGTCAAAAGCACTTGAACTTGGTCTAAAGCCAGTGGTTGTTATTAACAAAATCGACAAGCCGTCGCGCCGCATTGATGAAGTTGTTGACGAAGTTTCGGATCTTTTTTTAGAACTTGCGGTTGACGATAGCCAGTTGCATTACCCAGTTTATTACGCGATTGGTCGCGAAGGCAAAGCTTGGCGTGAGTTGCCAGATAATCCAGCCGAGCATACTGACCTGGAACCGATTTTTGAAGCAATTATTAACGATATTCCGGCGCCAACCGTCGAAACTGACAAGCCATTCCAAATGCTTGTGACGTCGCTTCAATATGATTCTTTCCTTGGTAAGTATGCCATTGGCCGTATTACACGTGGCAACATCAAAAAAGCTCAACAAGTTGTTTTGATAAAACGTGATGGTGCCTTGATTAACGCTAAAATCGATAAGGTTTTTGGTTATCGCGGTCTAAATCGTGAAGAAATTACCGAAGCTAGTGCTGGTGATATTGTGGCTATCACGGGTGTGGCCGATGCTCACATTGGTGAGACAATTTGTGATAAAGAGAACCCTGAGGCTTTGCCGGTTATTGATATTGAACCACCAACAATTAGCATGTACCTTGGCCCAAACACCAGTCCGCTCAAGGGTCGTGAAGCCAAGTACAACACTAGTCGCCAAATCGGTGACCGCCTAAAGCAAGAACTTGAAACCAACGTGTCGCTACGCGTCCGCGAGGAGGGGATTGGTTTTGTGGTATCGGGTCGCGGTGAGCTACATTTGTCAGTTTTGATTGAAACTTTGCGTCGTGAAGATTTTGAATTTGAAGTTGGACGCCCACAAGCCGTCACGATGGAGGAAGACGGCATTATCAAAGAGCCAGTCGAAGAACTATTGATTGAAGTGGCGCCCGAATTTTTGGGTGCGGTTAGCCAAGAACTTGGTATTCGCCGCGCGACGCCAATTCGTCAAGAGCAGACCAGTAGCGGCACAACTCGCTCGACCTACATTATTCCAACTCGGGCAATGATTGGTCTACGTAACTTGTTGCTGACAGCTACCAAGGGTACTGTGATTATGAACAGTTTGCCACATGGCTACCAACCACTTGGTGCCAAGTTGCAACAAACTCGTAACGGTGCCTTGATTGCGACCGAAGCTGGCGCGACAACTGCTTATGCGCTTGATGCCGCCGCTGCACGTGGTGAATTGTTTGTTGGTCCAGGTACCACTGTTTACCAGGGCATGATTGTCGGTGTTTACAACCGCCAAGGAGATCTTGATATTAATGTCTGTCGTGGCAAGCAACTTACTAATATGCGTACCTCGTCAAGCGACGGTGCGATTCAGTTGACGCCATACACCGATTTAAGTCTTGAACAGTCGATTGACTTCATTGCAGACGATGAACTACTGGAAGTTACTCCAAAGAGCATTCGCTTACGCAAGCGTTTCCTTGATCCGAACCAGCGAAAACGCGCTGCCAAAAATTAATTCAAAAATCCCGCTGTAAAAAGCGGGTTTTTGATTGACCTAAGGCTTAAGCACTTTATACTAAGTATAGGAATGGTCAAAAGTATCATAAACAAAGACAAAATAAAATCAGCCTTGGTCACTACAGCCGGTCAGCTGGTACGCGCCCGCATCAGCCCCGATGAAGCATTGGGTGATCTTTTTGTCGATGTCCAAAAACGAAATATTTATGGTGACGGCAAGGTGTTTGTTGATTTGATTCCAAAACTGCGGGCTAAGCAACTTAAACAAGCCTATTTAAAAGAAAAAAATAAGCCCGACTTTGATTTGCAAAACTTTATCGCTAATAATTTTATTGATAAAAAAATTCATCAAGATGAACCTTACGTAAATGGCGGTCGCAGTGTCGAGGACCACATAGTAGCCTTATGGCACCACCTCGAGCGCCGTAATCGACTGGACCGTGGCTCGCTCCTGGCTTTGCCATATAAATATATCGTTCCGGGTGGCCGCTTTAACGAGCAGTTTTATTGGGATAGTTATTTTATTATGCTCGGGCTGGCCGCGAATGACGACTGGGTCATGATTGAGGGCATGATAAAAAATTTCGCCTACATGATGCGTCGGTTTGGTCATATTCCAACGGCGAATCGTACATATTTCTTAAGCCGGTCGCAGCCACCGTTTTTTTCACATATGGTTCGGTTATTATCGCGCCACAAAGGCAAGGCGGTTTTGATTGAATATCTGCCATATCTACTAACCGAATATAGGTTTTGGATGCGCGGCCAATCGAAGCTAAATAAAACGGAATATCGGTCGTACGCTCGGTTGGTTCAAATGTCTGACGGCTCGCTCCTGAATCGCTATTATGATAACAAGCTAACGCCACGCCCCGAATCATTGCGTGAAGACACGGATACTGCTGGACTGGACACGGTGCGTGACCCCGAAAGACTATATTTACATTTGCGAGCTGGCGCGGAGTCTGGTTGGGATTTTAGTACCAGGTGGCTTGAAAAAGGCCAGGGGATATCATCAATTCATACAACTGACATTATTCCGGTTGATTTAAATTGCTTGCTTTATCAACTTGAAACGACAATTGCCGAGGCTTATCAAGTCTTGCACCAGCCGATATTATTTAATCGATTTAAAAAGTTGGCCGATCGACGCGCCCGGGCGATTAATAAATTTTGTTGGAGCCAGGATGATAATTTTTTTATCGACTATGATTTTCATAAACAGGCTTCAACTGACTGTTTAAGCCTGGCTGGTATCTTTCCGCTTTATGCAAAAATTGCCGACGCAAAACAAGCCGCCGGCGTTGTGAAAATCATTGAAAAGTCTTTCCTTAAAGATGGTGGTCTGATGACGACATTAACTGAAAGTGGCCAACAGTGGGATGGTAGTAATGGTTGGGCGCCGTTACATTGGGTTGTCATCGAAGGTTTGCGCAACTATGGTTATTACAGCCTGGCAGACGAAATTAAGCAACGTTGGATCGCGACAAATGCAAAGATTTACGACAAACAACGGCGTTTAGTCGAAAAATATAAAGTCACCAACGGTGGCGGGCTAGGCGGTGGTGGCGAATATCCTCTGCAGGATGGTTTTGGCTGGACAAATGGTGTTTTGGCAGTGCTACTTCACGAAAATCAGCGCGATACTAATACAAAAATAACCTGATAATAAAGATAAATATTAACTAAACTGCTACACTAGGCTTATGCTTATCAGAAACAGCCACAACCCTATATTATCAGCCAGGGCGGACCTATCTTGGTGTACAAAGAAAGTCTATAACTGCGCGGTATATAAAGACGGCGATACCTATCGAATGCTATTTCGGTCAGTTGGTAACGACTGGATATCGCGGTTGGGTCTAGCCGAGAGCACTGACGGCGTCCATTTTGCTTTGCGGAACACGCCCGTATTATCGCCACAATATGACTGGGAGGCAGGCGGCTGTGAAGACCCTCGGATGGTCCGAATCGACGGCACTTACTATGTTGGTTACACTGGGTTTAATGGCACTCTAGCCCAGGCGGCCATGGTGACTTCAAACGATCTTGAAAATTGGGGCGAAAGAAGGTTGCTATTTCCAAATTTTAGCCGAGAACAGCGCGAGAACCTACCTTCGGAATGGTCAAAGGCGGCCGCGGTCTTTCCTGAAAAAATTGGTGACAAATATTATTTATTCTTTGGCGATAATCACATTTTGGCAGCCGTATCGTTAGACTTAAAAGAGTGGGCTCATATCGATCAGCCAGTTATTTTGCCTCGTGAAGGTCATTTTGATAGTGCCTATGTTGAAATGGGGCCACCGCCAATTCGAACCCATCGCGGCTGGCTGGTCTTTTATCATGGAATTGATCGATTTGATAATCAGCGGACATATCGTCTGGGCGCAGCTCTTTTTGCAATTGATGATCCATTGAGGCAAATTTGGCGGTGCGAAGAGTCGATACTCGAGCCAGAAGAATCATATGAGACGATTGGTATGATTGATATTATCGACGGCGGATTCGAGACGCTAAAGTCTATTAGGCTTGAGGACATTCACCAAATGGCGGCCGAGAATCGTTTGCCAAGGGCCATATTTTGCTGTGGTGCGATACTAGAAGGCGACGAAGTACGCTTGTACTATAGTGGTGGTGATACGGTTATTTGTACCGCCATAGTTGATTTACAGACTATCTTCAGTACGTAATCGTTCGGCAATTAGGCGGGCACCCAGATATGACAGGGTCGATTCGGCACCTTCATTTTTATTGGTTGACTGTATTTTTAAGCCATCTTTGCAGCCACCGTTATCATCGTCGTACATCCTTAGCCCGACAAGGTTATTGCCCATAAACCAGCTAAAAACTTTGTGGGCACGTTTGATATAGATGTCTTTACCGGTTAAAGAGTAGGCGCTTTCGAGCGCTTGAAGCATTGAAAATGGGTCTTCGGCTTGCTGGTCGAATAATGCCCGAGTGCCGTCAGCGCTGCACCAGCCATCTTGACCGACGGGGACGTATACTTGCCCCATAAAGCAGCGGCTACAGAGATATTCTAGACTTTTTAAGCCAATATTAGCATAGGTTTTATTACCGGTGACGCGGGCTGCCTCGATCAAGCTAGCCGACAACTGGCCACTGGCGTAGGTCATAGTACTATCGAACCAGTGCCAATCTTCGGTTGAATTCGCCTTATAGGCTTTGACTAAACTACGCGCCAATTTTATGACCAGTGGCAGTATTGACTCGTCGCCATGACTGAGCGCGCTACTGGCGCCAAGCAGTTTTTGAGCCGTCGCGTGGATATATTCAGTGTTAGTTAAATCAATCGGTAGTATTGACAATATTTGTTTTGCGCGCTTACGTACCATCGGTAACTTTGCGTTAGAGGCTGTCTGCAGGGCATAAAAAGCCCGCGCCATGCTGTCGTGTAAGTTTTCAACCTGATTCTGGCGAGTTGGCCGCTTGGTTTTTGCCGATAAATAATTTGCGGTTGGCTTTTGGGCTAAGCAAATATCGATAATCTGAAGATACTGGTTTGATAGTTCAAGGCATTGTGGGGCCGACATTAGTCCAGCCGTGTAGGCATGGTTTACTAATTGCAAGGCGCGACTATTATCATCCAGTGTATACCCCGACGCCGGGTCGGGTTTTGAGCCTTTAGCAAATTGTAACATGCCAAAACCATCGGACATGGCAAACAAGTGATCCCAGTTGAACTCTGGATAGTAACCGGTATCTTTACTAGCGGCGCTAGCCACTTGGTCGAGAGACCTGATGTAATCATCAGCGACATTCGACCATAGCATTGACCTGGTCTCGGCGTAGGCGGCACGTCCCATTGATTCAAGTAGACTAGGATCGGTAAATAGTTCGATTGCGGCACGCGACAGGGCGTCAGGATCGGCAATTGGTACGATTCGGCCGACTTCTGGACTAACTATTTCTTTGGCTTGAGCGAAACTCGTCGATATTACCGCCCGACCAGTACCAAGGGCATATGATAGTGTACCGCTAACTGCTTGACGTGGGTCGATTGATGTCGCCACGTAAATATCGGCGGCTTGAATGTATTTTAGAATTTCGTTAACAGGTAAGAATCCATCAACAAACCTGACGTGTTTTGTGATTGATAGTTTTTTTACCTGTTCTTTTAACTGGTTGCGATAAGATTGGCCCTCATGTCTAATTACATCTGGATGAGTGGCGCCGACGATGATATAGGTGAGGTTTGGGACTTTTTTGATAATTTTTGGCAGTGCTGCAATCACGTGTTCAATGCCCTTGTTGCGACTAAGCAGACCAAAGGTCAACATGACCTCGCGACCTTCCAGGCCAAACTCTGGCTTTAGTTCACTTGATAAGCGATAGGGGACGGGATGTATGCCATGTTCGATGGTGATAATTTTATCTTTGGCTGAGGGGTAGGTTTTGACGAATAGATTGAGTGATGGACTGGTTAAAGTAACTAAAAGGCTACTTCCATCAATGACGCGCTCGGTCGTAGTTCGCATATCAGGTTCTGGATTATCCAAAATAGTATGAAGCGTGGTGACGACGGGGCATTTCAGTGAATCTAAAAAGTCTGCCAAAAAAATTCCAAGCTTACCACCATAAATACCGTACTCAAACTGGACAATTATAATAGTCTCATCAGCGTTTTGATTGATAAGGTTGGCGGCCTTAATGTAGGACTCGGGGTCCTCTTTATCGATTTCGATGGTGACTTCGGGCGAGTATTTAAACTTTTCAGAGGTCTCGTTAATGGTACAAACGGTAATATCGGCGCGGGGCAACAGCATACGCAGATTTAAATATAGATCGCCATTGAAAGTCGCAATTCCGCATTGCCTAGGAGGATAGTCACCGACTAAGATTATTTTCTTAATAGAGTGTGTTTTTGGAACGTACTTAATCACGTGAACCTCAATTCCCTAGTATTATACA
>JAJZQE010000031.1 GCA_021847685.1 bacterium
ATCAGCCAGCCCAGATATCATCGGCTATCGAACGGCTCACGAGCGCGACGACAGTCCTGATACGCAGATTTTATATTGTACCGACGGCTTACAGCTAGTCCGCGAAGTTACTGGCGCCGGGGTTGGAAAAAATCAGATACTAATTCTTGATGAAGTTCATGAATGGAACGAAAATATCGAGGTCTTGATTGCCTGGGCTAAAAAACGGTGTAGTGAGGATGCTCATTTTAAAGTCGTCATCATGAGCGCCACAATCGAGACGGGTAGCCTGGCCGAGTTTTTTGGCACCCAAGCCATCATCAATATCCCAGGTCGAAGTTTTGCGGTTAAAAAACGCCGCGGCAGCGACATTGTTAGCGAAATAATCAATCAAATCGAAACCACTCTCAGCAACATGTTAGTCTTTTTGCCGGGTAAGGCCGAAATTGAGCAAGTCGCCGCCGCTGTCGCCACAAAGGCCAAAACCGCCAATATTCCAGTCTTGCCGCTGCATTCTCAACTTGAATTATCCGCTCAGCAACGAGTATTTGAAAATTACCCAAGTGGTAAAATTATTTTATCAACCAACATCGCGCAAACCAGTGTAACAATTGATGATATTGACGTTGTGATCGACAGCGGCCTGGAACGTCGCAGTGAAGTCCGAAATGGCGTTGAAGGTTTATTTATCGCACAAATATCTCAAGCCGATTGCCTGCAGCGCGCTGGTCGAGCTGGCCGCACCAAAGCCGGTGAGTACATCCTGGCGCCATACGATACGATGCCTTGTCTAGAATTTAAAGAGCGGCCCGAATATCCAACACCTGAAATACTACGTAAGCACATCGACCGCCTAACCTTAAGGTTAGCTAGCGCTGATATTGATATTGAAAAGCTTGATTTCTACCACGACCCCAGCGCTCGGGCAATTAAACGCGCTAAACAAAAGTTAATCACTTTGGGCGCATTAACAAAAACTGGTCAAGTTACCAAAATCGGTCATCAAATGGAGCAATACCCGGTCGAATCAAACTTTGGCCGCATGCTGGTTGAATCAAAATCATTTAGCCCAGCCGTGCAATCAAAACTGGCTGCTGTTATCGGTATTCAAGAGGTTGGAGGTATCGTCAAAGGTGGCCCCCGTTATACTGGCTGGCATAAATACACCAAGCAATCACAATCTGACCCGCTTGCACAATACGATGTTTTTTTGGCGCTTAAAAATATTCCCGAAGAGGCCTACGAAGATTTGGGCATTATTGGTAAAAATGTCAGTAAGGCTCGCGAAGTCATGGAACGGCTTAATCACGACCTAGCCGATATCGACATGAGCGAATATGCCTTAACCCCAATTACGAACGACGAGCAGTCCGACCTACTGCGCTGCATCGTCGCCGGTCAGATTGATCAGTTATGGGTAGTTGACGATGGCGGCAATGCCGTCCATATTGACACCAATGCCGTCCGTGAAGTCTCATCCAGCAGCGTCGTCCGTAATCCAAAATTAGTTACTGGCATTCCGTTTGATTTGCAAGTACCGACCAGTGGCGGCGCTTTTCAGACCTTGCACCTTTTACAATCAATTACCATTTGTAACCCAAACTGGTTAGCCGAGCTTGATTCGAGTCGATTTAATATCAAAAGGGGACGGACGGCTTACGACCCACGGCTTGGTATGCTAATTACTCGTCAGCAGGTACGATACGGCAAGAAAATCCTGGAAGGTCTCGGTTCGCCAATTGCCGAAAATAACAAAGCTAACCAGCGCAGTTTCCAGGACGGCTACGCCATCTGGGCCCACGAACAACTAGAGCACGAACGCCGCACCTTAAACAAGTTTTATGCTAAACGTATCCCGACTATACCGCTGCAAAAGATAAAGCAGCAGGTCCAATCGCTGGCAGGTGGCGTCGTTTCACTTACTCAACTCGATTCCAAAGCCCGCCAAGAATTAATAGATCTATCAAAACTACACCATCATTTAGGTGCGAGTTTTATGGCGCAACTCGGCACGTCTTATCGGCACGACAGCCCAGGTCGTCATCATGCTCATCGTAGCTGGCTACCCGGTCACAAACGCAAACGCGAATAATTTTAGATAAAGAAAACCCCCGAAGGGGCTCTTTCAAGCTCACTTCGGGGGGTAACTACGAACATTCGTCGCAAATCCCACTTGCAGGAAGGACAATGAAGTGCACGGGGCACACATTGTACTCGACGACGGTCGTAGTGATGCGGATGCTTCCACCTGTCAGCGGCGGCCGCCCCCTGTGAGACAGCTCCCCGGGTGCGAAGAGTTCCGACACCCGGCAGCCGAAGATGTCGGCCAGCAGGCTAGCGACTCCTTCATGTGTCCGGTAGTCGCTCGTGCCGTTCTCGATCGCCCTGATAGTAGCAGTACTCAGACCAGTGAGCTCGGCGAGCTCAGCGACCGTCAGATCGTTCTGCTTGCGCAGACGCTTTACTGGATGCAGGTACATCAACGTCCTTTGTTCGAAGGTGCGATACTGATTGTATCTTTATTATTATAGCATAGAACGACGTAAATTACAAGGCCGAACGGTCGAGTCGGTCAATAAGATACGGCTTGTCGATTTTTGACGAGTTGACATCTTCACCGACGCGGATAATCGTCAGCATATCGGCATCCAGTGGTCGCATAATCCGATAAAGCGAGTTAATGTCGCCAATCGCTGGATTTAGCCAGTCGGCCTCATCATCTGGGTGAAGAATAACCGGTAGGCGGCTTGGCACCATATCAGACTCACTACCAGAGTTAGTCGTGACAATCGAGCACATACCCCAGATCTTGCCTTCGGGGTCCGTCCAGCTGCTATAAACACCCGCAAACGCGAATAACGACATATCGGTCGGGTGGATATAAAAAGGATTTTTGCCACTAGCGGTGGTTTTCCATTCAAAAAAGCCATTGGCCGGAATTAAGCAACGCTGATCACGAATAACCTTTGACCAAGTTGGCTTGTCAAAAATACCTCCCGAACGAGCATTATATGATTTATAGCGAAAAACCGCCGTCGTATCTTTGGCGCCAGCCGGGATAAAGCCCCACTTCATGACTTCAATCTGTTTAACACCGTCACGGCTCACAATCACCGGCACATTTTGCGTTGGACTAATGTTGAAACGCGGCTTAACACCCTTGGGCATATCGCCACCATCGGCAAAGCGGCGGCTAATTTTATCTATCTCATAAAGGGCGTATCGTGCAGTCATCCTATAAGTATACGGCATGTAATCTCAAATTCTGTAACAGTTACCAAGCAATTAGCTTAACGACTTGGGATAACCTATAGCTATCGGCATGCGAACAAACACCAAGATAGGAACTAAGGTTATCTTGATTAACCCGTGCCAGCATTCGCTTCTTCGTTTTAGTGCGAATAGACGTGACGTATGGCCGTGATACATAGCCCAAGAAATCAATAGCTTGATCCCAGGAACGAATGGATAACTTCGCAGGATGAAGCTCAAGTTTCAATTTGGTTAATAAAAAGTGCCGGACTGGCTCAATAAGCGATTCCAAATAGATTTTATCGGTCCCAACAATCACAAAATCATCACAATAACGCAAATAATGCTTGATGCCGAGCGTGTGCTTCATAAACCAATCAAGTTCGTGCAATAGCCAAAGCCCTTAAATATAATACCAAATGAAAAAGCCCGACCGACTTTTTCAAGTCAATCGGGCGAGGCGCCGAGAGGACCAAGGGCCGAAGCCACGAGGTCCTCTCGAACACCCAGGAACCGAGTACTCAGCACTCCCTGAAACGAACCACCGAGTAGTCGTTCCAATGGTTGTCGGCCCAGTAGTCGTCGACATAGGCCTCGTCCGAGTCACGTACGAAGAACGGCACGCCGTCGGAGTCGACGACCAACCCAGTCGCCACGAGACCAGGGATGGTCTTGTAGTCGATGGCCAGGTAAACCTCTGGGTTGAGCGCCAGCAGCCAGGCCACTTCAAGGCCAGGCAACCGCTTCTCGATCTTGCGAACCTCGTTAGGAACCACACCATCGGTGGGGTTCCAGTAGGTCTGGAGGTCGAGCAGGGCAACGGTGAGCTTGCGCTTACCACTCTGCTCACTTCCAGGGAAGAACGAGATCCGGTTGGATTCGAAGTATGGCTTGAACTTCTCACCCAGTGCTTCAACTTCGAGCTTCAGACAGGCCATCGCTTCCTCCCAGTTGAACGGGAGGTCGCGACCGAGCCACAGGCTGATGCCGGTGGGGTGAAGTGGATCGAGGTGATCGACGAGAGTGGCAGCGAACGCGGTGATCTGGGCCTTAGTGAGACCCCAGCCACGCATCTTGTTCCACTCTTCGATCTTGGCCGCGTACCGGCTGATCGGCCGCCACGCAATGGGCGCGAGAGCCGGAGTGAGCGACTTGGTGAAGGCATTGAAGTCGATTCTCGAGAAGTCAGCGCGAGCCAACTCCTTGAAGAATTTACTGTTGGCGAGCAAGTACTGCATCTGGTCACTATCGGGATCTCCGAGAGCGTCCTTGAAGAACTTGCTTGCCTGATGAACGGAAGCGGGTGTCGACATGACAGTCCGCCTTTCTGCCGTTAGTACACTAGTCGCACACGATGTGCGGTAGTCCCACAAAAGTGGGGATTGAGAACGGCGTACTATATTCAGTTTGAATATGAATACACAACGCCGTTCTCAGGGGAATGCTAAATTATTAAGGTTCTAATCGCATTATAGCATAATTACGAGCTTTTTGCAAGTCCGACGTATTAGCTCACCACCTTTGCAGCATAAAAACAGACTCTAACAAACCTACACATAACCCAATTAAGCCTATAACCATATTGCCGATAGTGCGACTACGCATTTTTCTAGACAAGATTGGTCGACCCACTAAACATCTAGCACACTTGTATCCAGTGTAGCATTCTCGTAGCCTGGAATACTTTGTAAGTATTCCACGGGCGTACGCATGCGGAGCATGCTGTGCGGCCGGTAGAAGTTGTAATCCAGACAATCTTCCGTCAGGAACTCTTGTAGCTCTTGCTTGGTATGTGAATTGGTGGTGAGTTTTCTGTAGCGATCCTTGTCCACGCCATGCGGCCGTTCCACCCGACCGTTGAGGTGTGGTGAATGAGGCGGAATGCGCAAATGGGTAATGTGGTGGTCTCGGAGCCAGCGCTCTGGGGCAGACAAGGTGGTTGGTCTTGTTTGGGGTAGATGGTCGTAGGTAAACTCCAGACCGTTGTCGGTCTGGATGCCCTTGAAGTCGAAGGCAGGTGCAAAGAACCGAACAGCGTGTTCTAAGAAGTCCACCGTGTAAGCAGGGTTCACGCCAGGATACAGCCGCTTGTATTTAATCCTGGTGGCACAGTCGGCAATGTCGTATTGGTACGCTGCTCGCTTCCAGTGCTTAACATCCATTTGACCGACTTCACCTGGGAAGTACTGACGGTCGCTTAGCGACCGTCCCACCCGAATGCGTCTCTTTCTCTTCACCAGTAAGCCAGCCCGTTTCAAGATATTACCGACACCGTGATGGGATAGCGTGACGCCGTAGTCACGCCCTAGAACAAAGGCCAGCGCATCTTCACCGTAGCCAAGAGTGAGGCGCAGCTGGATCACCAAGCTCACGGTTTCAGTGTCGACATCACGAGCGTGGGTTTTGGGTGTTTTTGGCAGATCATACAGACTGGTGAGTTGCTTGCCGCTGGCAAGCCACCGCTTGTGCCAGTAGTAGTACGTACGGCGTGGAACGCCGTACTGCTGACAGGCTTTGGTAACACTACCGAGTTCCTCGGCAGCTCGAAACCACCCAAGCCGAATACGAGCTCCATAGACATGGAGTTGTTTGTCTGTCATAGAGCGATACCTCATCTTCATCATTTCCTTTCCAGCCTAGCGGCTGTAAGTTAATGTGTGCAAGATGTATGGTGGGTCAATATTCTAGACAAGATTGCTATTGACAAATTCGTTAATCTGTGCTATATTGAATAGTAACAAACGTTTTTCTTACAATTAAATTTGAAAAGTTTTACCTTTACTTGCTGGTTACCAGTAAGCGTTCGTCCGTCAAGATCAGGCACATTCTGCCGAGGCACACGAATCGTAACAGATAGAGTTTTAAAATAAACACCGAAAAACGTTTGGTCGAGCCACTATATAGGCCGATTAGACGCATGGGCATTGTCATGATGATGCCTCGTACTTTATGTATAGAAAATCAATATACCCCGCTGCGATAGTGGGGTATATTTTATAGATTAAAAACCCAGGTTTATATGTATTTCGTCATACTTTTGCTATACTGTCATATATGAAATCGCTCCAACTTAGCAAGCCCCACATCATTGCGATGATGGGTATTCCCGGCTCTGGTAAAACTTTTTTTGCCGAGCAGTTTGCCGAGACTTTTAATGCTTCGCTAATAAGTTACGAAAAAATCAATCAAAACGTTTTTGGTAACCCAATCAATACCAAAGCGGGCCTACTAGCTGTTGATCGCGTCGCTAGCTACATGCTAAAAGAGCTTTTAAAATCGGGTAATACAATTATTCTTGATGGTCCGACCGAGTCGCGTACCAACCGCCTAGCCCTTGTCCGTCTTGCTTCAACCGCTGGCTATGAAACCTTATTTGTTTGGTCACAAATCGAAACTGCAACGGCCAAAACTCGTGCCACCAAAAAAATAAAAGATAAAGCCGGCATGAGCGTCGAGATGTTTGAAGCTATCTTAAAACGCTTTACCATACCCGCCAAAACCGAAAAAGCCGTTGTAATTAGTGGCAAACATACTTTTGCAAGTCAATTAAAGATTGTCTTAAAACACCTGGTCGAGCCACGCGCCGAAGCCGCCGCTGACCTGCAGGTTCCCAGCCCGCGTTCGACTTCTAACCATCGCATAACGATTAGGTAAAGGCAAGTTATGCCGATAATTCACGACAGCGAATTTGGCAAGATAACAATCCGGCGCAGTGCGCGTGCATCGCAAATTCGACTAAGTGTCGCGCCTGACGGTAATTTGCGCGCCTCGTTGCCATCATATGCACCGCTATTT
>JAJZQE010000032.1 GCA_021847685.1 bacterium
TACTACACAAGCCGACTTCTGTATTCGAACCACTAGCATCTCTTAAATTAAACCAATACGAACCCGACGCGGTCTTTAGTCCAATGCAAACCATGGGAGCGTTCGGCCGCAAGTTTAAGCTGATTTTGACACTCCATGACATGATTTACTACCGACACCGCACACCGCCACGTCAGTTCAACCCGCTGCTTAGAGCTGGTTGGTGGCTATACCATGCAACCTATTGGCCGCAGCGCCTGGCGTTAAACAGTGCCGATTTGGTCGCGACCGTCAGCCAGACTAGCCGCCAGGATATTTTAGCCGCCAAACTGACCACCCGGCCAGTTGTCGTCGTGCCAAATGCTCCGCAAAAACTGCGCCAATACTTAAACAGCGATGTTACGACTGTTGCGCCAAATAACTTGGTTTATATGGGCTCGTTTATGGAGTATAAAAATGTCGAGACTTTGATTCGTGGCATGGAATTTTTGCCTGACTTTAGTTTGCATTTATTAAGTCGCATCAGTCCAAGCCGGAAAGCTGAACTTGAAAAGATAGTACCGAATGGCGCCAAGGTTATTTTTCATAACGGCGTCTCTGACAAAGAATACGCCGAAAGGCTAGCCGATAACGCGCTGCTTGTTAGCGTCAGCCTGGATGAAGGCTACGGACTACCGATTGCCGAAGCTTTAGTACTAGGCGTTCCGGCCATCATCAGCGACATGCCGATTTTTCATGAAGTCGCCGGCGATGGGGCGCTTTACTTCAAACCAACCGACGCCAGCGATTTTGCTGAAAAAGTTAAAAAGGCAGCTCAGCCTAGTAATTACCATACGCTTGCACAAGCCGGAGTGTTGCAAAGTCAAAAATTCTCTTGGCAAACTTCGGCGTCAACACTTCTTGAGGCAATCGAGTCTCTGTTACAATAAGGAATCATGGCCAATAAAAAGAAACCATCTAAAAAAACCAGCGCCATCGTTAATCGACGGGCGTCTTTTGATTATGCTTTGGGTGATGAACTGCAAGTTGGCGTTGCGTTGACTGGCCCCGAAACGCGAGCAGCCCGTGATGGTCACATTCAGCTAAAAGGTTCGTTTGTAACCATTAAAGATAACGAACTGTGGCTTAATAATGCTAGTTTTAGTCTGAAAATTAACGAAAAGAATAAAGAAAATGCTCGATCGATTGATACATCGCCACGTAAACTCCTAGCCAAACGCAAACAAATCGACGAACTAGCCGAGCGCAAACAAGCTGGCATGAGTATCGTACCACTGCGGCTACTAACCAAAGGTCGCTACATAAAAATTATTATCGCCCTCGGTAAAGGTAAGAAAAACTACGACAAGCGCGAAACTCTAAAACGTCGCGACCAAGAACGCGATGTCGCACGAGCTATAAAGAGCGTCTAGATATGGAAAACCCACCGCTGGCTGCGGTGGGTTGAGTGGGGTAGATCAGTCACGCATGACGCGACGACCGGTGCCCCAGTGGTTGTGCAGCACGCCCGACATGCCAAGCGGCGTGGCGCGGATTAAGATCAGGTCGTCACAGCTATTGCCGCGACACCGATCCAGCTCCAGCTGCCACATCTGGCCACGCTTGTCGACCGCCTCTGTGATGAAAAAGCGGTTACCGTTGTAGCCGTCATCTGTACGCGGAAACCAGATCTCGCGCTTGCGCGAGCTGAATTCGTACTCGCACCCGCAGATGACGATCCGCTGGACTGCCGGCGGAATCCGCATGCAGCTACGCATGGTCCTGCCGGGGGACCTGACATAGGCCGCCCATTCCGAGCTGACGAAATCCATCAGCATCGCCGTGCCCTGGGCCGCGTCCAGCTGCGTCTCCGCTGCAATTTCTGCAAGAGCAGGTTTGTTCATACTTAATCCTTTGTTGGGGGGATAGAACTGTATGATTATAAAATATATAGTGGCATATTGTCAATACTATATAATTAGACATAATGAAGCTTTATTCGTGGAACGTAAATGGCATCAGGGCGGTTATCAACAAAGGCGCTTTTCAAAAGTTTATGGCCGATCACCAGCCAGATATCTTGTGTTTACAGGAAACCAAGGCCAAAGAGGGTCAAGCAGTCGTCGATTTGCCAGATTATATCGAATACTGGAATAGCGCCGACAAAGCCGGCTACAGTGGCACTGCGATTTTTACCAAAATCAAACCGTTAAGTGTTATCAATGGTTTTGCCGATGACATTGCCAAGAAATACGGACTGGCGGGGGATAGTTACGGCGACCCAACCAAAGAAGGTCGCGTGCTGTCAGTGGAATTTGATAATTTTTGGGTTGTAACAGTTTATACGCCAAACTCAAAAGGCGACTTATCGCGACTTGAGCTACGACACAAACAGTGGGATCCAGCATTTTTAGAGCACTTAAAACAGCTTGAAAAATCTAAGCCGGTGTTGGTTTGCGGTGACTTTAACGTTGCCCATAACGAAATCGACTTAGCTAATCCGCAGGCCAATGTTGGCAAACACGGTTTTACCAATGAAGAACGCGAGGGCTTTGATCAATTTGAAGCCGCTGGTTTTGTCGATACATTCCGATCAATTTACCCTAATAAAACCGAGGCTTACAGCTGGTGGACGCATTGGGCTAACGCTCGGGCACGTAACATCGGCTGGCGGATTGATTATTGGCTCGCTAGCCAATCTCTTATGAATAAAATCACCGACGCTAAAATTCACCCTGATGTAGTTGGTTCGGACCATTGCCCGGTTAGTATCGAGCTTTAGGCTCGCAGACCAGTTTGTCCTAACAGATTAAATATTGACTAATTACATTATCAGTGCTATAATATAGAATAGCATCCGTGCGACCCAACCAAACGATTGAGGTTGCGTCGGAAGCGCACCTCAGAAAGGGGCTATCATGCCCAACGACGCGTCTATCCTAGCTGCCCTGTGGTTCATCCTCGTCGCGCTCTGTCTCATCGCGCTCATCCTGATCGCTATGTACTTCAAGCCTAGCTCTGGCACCAGCCCGAAGGCGATTGCCGATATCGACAACGCAATCAAGAGCCTCGACGCGACTATCGGACACCACGTCCAGGTCAGCGCCGTCCTGGCGATGGTCAAGCAGATCGAGGAGGGCGACCCTAACGCCGTGAAACTGCTCAAGCTGTACCCAGAGCAGGTCCGCGCAGCCGCCTGGCTGTACACGATCAACAAGCTTGGCGTCGACATCAAGGCCGAAACAGACAAGTTGTCTGGCGCTCATAAGACATTCGGCGCCAATCACCCGTACACCAAAGACGTTCAGGCCAGCCTGGACGCCATGTACACCAAGCTGGGCGCGGCAACCGCCGCCTCAGGGCAACGCGGACTGCACGTCGTCTGAGGTAAGGGCGGGGGATTCACTTCCCCCGCCATTCTCATTTGTTTTAGCATTTACAATTTTTCGCATAGCCTCGTTTTACCACGGGGTTTATCTTTACTGATAAAATCGTGTCATAATAGCCATATGTATAAATATTGGAAGCAGCAGGAGCGAAATAAACCATTATTTCCTGATGTCGGCTGGAGTAAACCCGAACAGCGATCACTAGCCGGCCGTCTGGGGATTATTGGTGGCAATAAACTTGGCTTTGCTGGCGTGGCCGATGCTTATCAAACCGCTGTCGCTAGCGGAGCAGGGGAGATACGGGTTTTACTACCTGATGTTCTGCGCAAAACAATCCCCAATATTATAACCGACGCAATCTTTGGCGCCACAAATCCATCTGGTAGCCTGGCGCGTGACGCTATCAACGAAATGAAAGCGCTCGGCGCCTGGTCAACTGGTATTTTGATGATTGGCGATGCTGGCCGCAACAGCGAAACCGCTATCTTGTACGAAGATTTTTTGCGCGAATATCATGGCCCGCTGACTATCACGCGCGATGCGATTGATCTTATTAAAAATAGCAGCCAAAGCTTAGTTGAACGGCCCGACAGCTCACTAATTATATCGTTTGCACAACTACAAAAATTATTTCAGTCAGTTTACTATCCAATTGTTTTAACCTTTAGTATGCAGCTAACCAGCCTAGTTGAGGCTTTGCATAAATTTACGATTACTTATCCAATCACCATTACCGTTCTTCATAAAGACCAATTACTTGTCGCCAGTAGTGGAGAAGTGACATCAACCCCATGGGATAACCCGATGTCGATTTGGCGTGGCAGTGTGGCAAGTGCCGCCGCCACCTTCTGGTTATGGAACCAAAATAAGCCGCTACAAAGTATTACGGCCAGTTTGATTAAAGAATAGTATTGGTGGGCAAGGGGGGAATTGAACCCCCACTCCCTTGCGAGAACCAGATTTTGAGTCTAGCGCGTCTACCAATTCCGCCACTCGCCCAACAATATTACTATTTAATCGACCACAAGGCCACCGATAGTAGTTGCTACCAATGTATTGTACAATAGAACCTATTAGGAATCTATAGAAATGAAGCCAAATGACGCCAGCTCCACCCCCGCAAACATCCCACCGATAACGGTAGGGCCGGCCGAACCGACGCCAACGCAACCAGCCCAACAACAAGCCGCGGTTGATATCGTCCGAGCTCAGATTGATAATCTTTACGCCGGTAACACACAACCCGCCGCTGAATCACAGCAGTCACTAGATGACGTTAACCCTTACGATCGAACTCATACAGCCAACCCGCAACCAACTCCCGACCAGTGGAAGCAATATCACAGCGCTTGGCAAACTTATTACCAAAAATATTACGAAGGTTATTACACACACCACTTAAACCAGGTAAAGCAAGTGCTTAGCCAGCAAACTGCCGCAACCGGTGAGCACTATTTTGCTAATCAACCCAAGGAAGAGCCGGCAACTGAGACTTTATCCAAAGACGAAGCCTTATTTGATTTACGTCAAAAATTGTTATCAAAAGTTCAAGCTTCAGCCAAAAAAGCTCGTAAAAGTCGCCATTTCGTACCAATTACGTCCGCGCTTATCGTCATGCTGATTTTTGGATTTTTGCAATATAACCGCGTTATTATCGCCAATGTCATGGCCTACGTTTCACCGGGTAGTATTGATCCGCAAAATATCGTTATCGACCCATCGACCGACATTAATGTTAGCCCAGATCCTCGCCTAATCATCCCCAAAATTAACGTAGATGTGCCAGTTTCGTACGATGTCGGTAACGATTATGCCTCGCAGATGAAGGCCATGGCCGTCGGCGTCGCCCAGTTTGCCATACCCGGTGCTGATAGCCACCCTGGTCAAATCGGTAACACCGTAATTGCCGGTCACAGCAGTAACGACCTACTTGATAGCGGTGATTATAAGTTTATTTTTGCTCAACTTGATAAATTAAATGTTGGCGACAGCATCTACGCCAATTACCATGGCAAGCGCTACACCTATACCGTTACCGGCAAAACGGTTGTCGAGCCAACTGACGTCAACAAACTCGTTTACCCAACAACTAAGCCAATCATGACGCTATTGACCTGCACGCCGCTTGGAACTGCTTTGCGCCGGCTACTGGTTACCGCTGAACAGGTCAGCCCAGATCCATCAAAGTCGACCGCCGCACCGGCAACCACATCTGTAACCCAAAGCAACAGCATGCCAGGTAATTCGCCGACGTTACTCGAACGTCTATTCGGCCAAAAGTAACAATCCTATTGCAAAATTAATCGAACACGCTGCAGTTGATAGCCAGTATTAGTCTTGCCAATACTGTAAAGATAACGCTCGTTATGAGTCAAAGTCACGTCGTAGCCAGTCGCAACCTTGTTAATATTGATGGTATTTTGGCCGTCAAAGTCACGCATACTAAGGTTTCCAGCGTAATCTGACCATAGGTGATCGTCATCCAGCCATTTAAGCGGCGGCACAGCAACCGATGAATCGGACGATATAGCTCCGCTTGCCACAGTCTTATACTCGATATCATAACTTGCAAAACGCGCACCAGATTGAACTAGCAAATAGAATCCAGTAGGACTAAATGAGACACGGTCAACGCTAGGCGCAAAAGTAAAACTATCATACAGCGACAGGCTATTAGCACTCACGCTACTTGACGATGGGTAATTACCAGTAAGAATTTCAACTTTACTACCATTTGTAATTGCGACGTAATTTTCGTTAAAATAGCGCGTGGTCGTAATGTGTAGCGGAACGTCAGCCGATTCGCTGTAGCTACGCAAAATATGGGGGTTATTATCACCGTCGCGATAAAGACCGACGACACGCTTAGTCGAGTCCGCCGGATCAGTACCGACGTAGGTGATGACATTGGTATCGAACAACTCAAAACTACTGACATGCGAGACAAGACTACGTGAAATTGTACCAGCCGACAAATCAAGTTTACGAATATCGCTGCCGGATAGTGCATAAAAAGTGTCGCCGCCAGTTCCTGAAAATGTCACGTATGAAATGCCGATATCCAGCAATCGCGTGATATTCTTGCTAGCATTTATGTTCTGGGTATCAACAACTAACCATTCTTTTTTATTAGCATAACTGTGCTCGACTATCAAATACCGGCCGCTTGTATCCCACTGATCGGCGGTGAACGAGTGAACCACTCCCGCCGTCGTAGCCTCACTATAAAGCGACGCTGGCAAAGTAATCGTGCTGGTCTTGATATCGTCATTTCGAACATCGACCAACTGGAATGAGGGCTGTGTCGCATCTTGCTGAATCAAGATAGTTTGTCCATCAAGCGTGCCGAGGCTGGCATGCAGACTTGTGTAGCTTTGTAGTGGCACAACTGGACGATCTTTTGGAATCAAACGGGCATAGTTTAGCCAAGTCAGCGTGCCAGCTTTGATGTCCATTGTTTTTTGCCAGGTCTCGTAGCCATTAAGTTGCATAACAAATTTATGAGTACCTTCGATAACCGTACTTTTTGCCGGCGTACGCACGCCAAGTGATTTGCCGTCAACTAATATATCTGCACCTGATGGTGTCGTTTTGTATTGCAATAACGCACTTCTCTCAACCTGTCCATTATTGG